>CAYYOE010000035.1:0-16778 GCA_964473055.1 uncultured Rhodobacterales bacterium
TGGTCTGGATCGGCGACCGCACGCGCCAGCCCGACGGCGCGCATGTCGAATTCTGCCGCGGCGTGCAGAACCCCATCGGTCTGAAATGCGGGCCCACGACCACGGTCGAGGATTTGAAGGTCCTGATGGCCAAGCTGAACCCGAAGAACGAACCCGGGCGGCTGACACTGATCGCGCGGTTCGGCGCGGGCACTGTGGGCGACCACCTGCCGCGGCTGATCCGCACCGTGCGCGAAGAAGGGGCCGAGGTGCTGTGGTCCTGTGACCCAATGCACGGCAACACGATCAAGTCGGCGTCCGGCTACAAGACCCGCCCCTTCGACAGCGTGCTGCGCGAGGTGCAGGAGTTCTTCGGGGTCCACAACGCCGAAGGCACCGTGCCGGGCGGCGTCCATTTCGAGATGACGGGCCAGGACGTGACCGAATGCACCGGGGGCGTGCGCGCGGTCACGGACGAAAACCTGTCCGATCGCTACCACACCGCCTGCGACCCGCGCCTGAACGCCAGCCAGGCGCTGGAACTGGCGTTCCTGGTGGCCGAGGAACTGGGGCGTCGCCGGGTGGACCGAGCCGCGGTCGCCACCGCCTGACGGGCCGGCCAATGCGCGCTGGGGGCCTTGCCGGCCCTCAGCCGTCGCGCGGTTCGGTGCTACCGTCGGACTTTACCAGCCGCAGTTGCGGTTTGCCGCGAGGTTTCCCAAGGAAATCGGCCGGTGGGTCAGCCATGCCCGGTGTGCCGGCGTCAACCGGTGGGCCCGGCTGGCGCCGGGCGGGTCCCGACGGTTCGTCCGTCGTGTCGGGGGTTTCCGGGTCGAGCGAACCCAGTGTGCGCTCGGTCATTCCCGTCACGTCGAACCTGCGCGGCGCGCGCCCGATGGGGCCATCGGTCTGCAGGCAGCCCAGAACGCGCGACGGATCGCCAAGATCACTTTTCAGCGGGCACAACAGCATCTGCCCGAGCAACTTGCCGCGCCCGATCCCGCGCTCGCCCTCGATAGTCAGCACGGCGACCGAGGGCCGCTGCAACACCGATTCCAGCGCATCGGCCACGGTCTGCCGCGCCGAGGGCTGGAACAGCGCCGTCAGGGGCATCCCCCGCACCTCCATGCCCATGAGGTCGGTCAGGTGCATCCCGGCCAGCCGGATGCGGCCGGTTCCGGGGGCGATCCGTTCCAGAAGGAATGCGAACTCCAGCGCACCAGCAATGCCACGGGGGTCGATCTCGGACCGCGAAGGCATCAACCGGGTGCCCCGCAAAGCCTCCCAGTAGGCCTCGACCTCGCGGACCGCGGCGAAACTGGCGGGCGGCTTGCGGGTGAACAAGGACACGACATTTCCCCCCAGGGCGTCGGCAATCCGTTCGATGGACATTACGCATCCTTCGGCAAAGGCCAATGGCCCCGCAGGGCGCGTCAACCTTCACTCAACCAAGTGGCACGGAACAGGTTAGCGAGACCTTAATACCTCGGATTTGGCAGAAAGGCGTGCGGTTTCCGAAGCAACGGTTAACGCCCCCCTGCACTCGCCGCGCAAAGCTGCTAGGGCAGGGCGACCGCAGCCAGGGGGGCATCATGGGACTGACCAGCATGACGGGGTTCGCCGCGCGCAGCGGCACGGGCCGGGGCCACGCCTGGTCCTGGGACCTCAGGTCGGTCAACGGACGCGGACTTGACCTGCGGTTTCGCCTGCCCGACTGGATCGAGGGCCTTGAACCGGCGGCACGGGCCGCGCTGGCCGGAGTGGCCAGCCGCGGGAATGTCACGCTGTCGCTGCGTATTTCCCGCGACGGGGCCGGGGTGGACGGTCTCAACCGTCCGGTCATCGCCCGCGCGCTCGACCAGATCCTGGCCGTTCAGGCCATGGCGGCAGAGGCCGGGGTGAACCTGGCGCCGCCCACGGCGGCCGAGGTTCTGGCATTGCGGGGTGCGGCGGATTCCGGCCCGGACGAGGCCGAACGCGCCGCCCTGCTGGCCGAGCTAAGGGCCGATCTGGCCGCATTGACCGCCGATTTCGCGGCCTCCCGGCAGGCCGAGGGGCAGGCGCTAGAGGCCATCATCTCTGGCCAGATCACCCGCATCGCGGATCTGACCGAGGCCGCCCAGGCAGCGGCCGAGGATCGGCGCGCCGACGCCGAACGCGCCTTCCGCGAGGCACTGGCCAGGGTTCTGGGCGCGGCCGAGGGGGTAGACCCGCAAAGACTTCATGCAGAACTTGCGCTTCTGGCGGTAAAGTCAGACATCACCGAGGAACTTGACCGCCTTCGCGCCCATGTCGCAGCCGCGCGCGACCTGATCGCACAGGGCAGCACGGCGCAGGGCGGCGCCGTGGGGCGCAAACTCGACTTTCTCACCCAGGAATTCATGCGCGAGGCCAATACCCTGTGCTCCAAGGCGCAGAACCCCGGCCTGACGGCCATCGGGCTTGACCTCAAAGCCGTGATCGACCAGATGCGCGAGCAGGTCCAGAACGTGGAATGACGATGCCTGCGCCATCCCTCGCCACACCGCAGGAAACACGATCCGCCCCGACGCGGCGCGGGCTTCTGATCATCCTGTCGTCACCCTCCGGGGCCGGAAAATCGACACTTGCGGCCCGCCTGCGCGCCTGGGACCCGTCGATCCTGTTCTCGATCTCGGCCACGACGCGTCCCGCCCGCCCGGGCGAGGTTGACGGCCGCGAGTATCAGTTCGTCAGCCAGGCCACGTTTGCCGAGATGGTCGCGGGCGGCGAGATGCTGGAACATGCCGAGGTATTCGGCAATCACTACGGTAGTCCCCGTGCCCCGGTCGAAAAGGCGCTTTCCGAAGGCGTCGACATGCTGTTCGACATCGACTGGCAGGGCGGCCAGCAGGTGGCGCAGGCGATGGGGGATGATGTCGTGTCGGTTTTCCTGTTGCCGCCCTCGATTGCAGCGCTGGAGTCGCGGTTGCGGGGCAGGGGGCAGGACAGCGACGATGTGATCGCAGGGCGCATGGCGCGCGCGCGGGACGAAATCAGCCACTGGGCGGAATACCAGTACGTCCTCGTTAACGACAATCTCGACGCGACAGAGGCGAGTCTGACGGCCATCGTCACCGCCGAGCGGCTGCGCCGCACGCGACAGGCGGGGCTGAACGGCTTCGTGCGTGGATTGCTGGCGGGAGAGAGCGCATGACAATCTTTGCATTACGCAACGAAACGCCCGAGATCGACCCGGATGCCTGGATTGCCCCCGATGCAAGCGTGATCGGACGTGTCCGGCTGGCCGCTGGGGCTTCGGTCTGGTTCGGGGCTGTCCTGCGCGGCGACAACGAACCCATCGTGGTGGGGCCAGGGTCGAACCTGCAGGAACATGTCATCTGTCACACCGACATGGGCGCCCCTCTGACGATCGGCGCCGACTGCACCATCGGCCATCGCGCCACGCTGCACGGTTGCACCATCGGGGACGGAACCCTGATCGGTATGGGCGCAACGGTGCTGAACCACGCCGTGATCGGGCGCAACTGCCTGATCGGGGCAGGGGCCCTTGTGACCGAGGGCAAGGAGATCCCGGATGGCAGCCTGGTGATGGGTGTGCCTGCGCGGGTGGTGCGCCCGCTGACGCCCGAGCAGATCAAGGGCCTTGCACTCTCAGCCGAATCGTATCGAAGCAATGCCAGTCAGTTCCGTGAATTTCTTCGCGTGATACCTGATATACATTCTACAAGGTCTTGATGTCATGTCAGATACCCTGATCCGGCGCACCGAATGGCCGGTTGGTTCCTCGCGTGCGGTTGTCACCCCGCTGCAGCCCTCGGTCGTCTATGCCTCCGAGTCGCCGGATGCCCTCGATGCGCAGTATGACGGCAGCAATCCGGGCTATACCTACGCCCGCGAAGGCCACCCGAATGCGGACGTGCTGGCGCAAAAGATCGACGCGCTGGAAGGTGCGACCGGGGGGCTGGTGGTGGGGTCGGGCATGGCCGCCGTCACCGCCACGATGTTCGGTCTGCTGCGCGCGGGTGATCATGTGGTGGGCGGCGACCAGCTTTACGGGCGCAGCCTGCGGATGTTGCGCGATGACTTGCCGCGGATGGGCATCACGACATCCCTGGCCGACCCGACCGATGCGGCTGCCATCGCCGCCGCGATCCGCCCCGAAACCAGGATCATCCTGATCGAGGTCGTATCGAACCCGACGCTGCGCGTGGCGGATGTCGCCGAAATTGTGCAGATTGCAAAGGCTCGCAGCGTCCGTGTCGTGATCGACAACACCTTCACCACGCCGCGGGCCTTCCGGGCCTTTGATCACGGCGCAGATGTCGTGATCCATTCGGTGACAAAGCTTCTGGCCGGCCATTCCGACGCGACCCTGGGCTGGGTCGCCACCCGCGACGCTGCCGACCGCGAGGCAATCCGGGTCTGCGCGACGACCTTCGGGCTGACAGCCAGCCCGTTCGACTGCTGGCTGGCCGAGCGTGGCCTCTACAGTTTCGAGTTGCGCTATGACCGGGCCGAAGCGAACGCAAAGGCCCTGGCGGATGCGCTGGCAGGGGCTCCGGGGATCCGGCGGGTAATCTATCCCGGGCGGAGCGACCATCCGGACCACAACCGTGCGGCCACCTTGTTGGGCGAGCGGACCGGCAACATGCTGAGCTTCGAGATCGACGGGGGCAGGGCGGCGGCCAATGCCCTTGTGCGCGCGGCCGCGAACGTCGCCTTCGCCCCGACGCTGGGCGATATCGGCACGACGCTCAGTCACCCGGCATCCTCATCGCACCGGGGAATGACGCCCGAAGCACGCGCCAGCCTTGGCATGTCCGAGGGCTTCTTCCGCCTTTCGGTCGGGTGCGAACCTGCCGATCTGCTGATCGCCGAGTTGCGGAATGCGGTGGCCGTTGCGGCCGGCCGCGCCTAGTTCAGCGCGGCGCCGGACAGGCTGCGCAGGTCCACGATGTCGAAGTCCAGGCCCGGGCACAGCGACCCGATTTCCTGCCTCAGGATGCCAGGGTTCGGCAAGTCAGGCGCCATCACCCTGTAACTGCCCGAGAATCCCGCTGCAAACAGGTGCTGGGCGACATCGATACAGTCGTAGGTGTCACCCACCACAGGCGAAAAGACGACATCGGCGGGCTTGCGCATGTTCAGAACGATGAATTCATCGAACTCGACCAGCATGACACCAGCATTGTTTGTGTCGCGGTCGCCTGTGGCCCGGGCTTTTCGGCTGATCGCGTAGATCCGAATCTCCCGACCAGATACCACACACTCTTCATGGGACGCCCGCGGCGCCCGCACCAGTGCACTCTGACCCATTCCGCCTTCCCCAAGATACATCGATACACGGGGGTTGCCGACAGTCTTTGCGGGACTCCCAACCGGCACCCACAATTGGAAGATGTATTGAACTGACCTAAAGGACAAGTCGAATTCGACGCACACTTTACATTTCCCGAGGCTGTGTGTTCTGTCACCTGGGCGGCGTAGGGCGCTGAATTCCTCATGATCGACGCTTCGGCTATCCTGCGCGCGCTTCCGCTTCCGGCAGTCCTGATTGGCCATGACGCACGGATCGAGGTGGCAAACGAGGCCGCAGAGGCCTTGCTTGGCCGGGCGATCGCGGGCCGCCACTACCTGACGATCCTGCGCCATCCGACGCTGGTTGATGCGGTGGATGCCGCCTTGCGGGACGGCCAGGCCTGCCAGATTTCCTATGTCACAAGCCAGGCATCGCGCGATGTCACCTTTCGAACCACGGCCGCGCCGCTGGCTCTGGAAAACGGGCAGGGCGTCCTCTTGAGTTTCGAGGACATCACCCCGCTGCAGGAAGCCGGCCAGATCCGGCGGGACTTCGTCGCCAACGTCAGCCACGAGCTTCGGACGCCCCTGACCGCCCTGGTGGGTTTCATCGAGACGTTGAAGGGCGCCGCGCGGGATGACCCCGCCGCACGCGAGCGGTTCCTGACGATCATGGAGCGCGAGGCGAGCCGCATGAACCGGCTGGTGCAGGATCTGCTGTCCCTCAGCCGGGTCGAAGCGGCCGAACGGATGCGGCCGACGGACCAGGTCGATATCGGACGCGTCGCCCTGATGGTGGTTGCATCCCTGCGCCCGCTGGCCGCGGCGCAAGATACGAAGGTTGAAACCGACGCCCTCGATACCGGTGAGCTTGTCCAGGGAGATGCCGACCAGCTGGCGCAGGTGTTCACGAACCTGATCGAGAACGCACTGAAGTACGGTCGCCGCGGCGGCCTGGTCCGGGTCGGGCTGGAACGTCGGTCGCATGAACCGATGTTGCGGGGACCCGCGGTGGTGGTGGCTGTCACCGACGATGGCGACGGGATCGACGCCGTCCACATCGCTCGGCTGACCGAACGGTTCTACCGGGTGGACAACCATCGTTCACGCGAACTCGGGGGAACGGGCCTGGGGCTCGCGATCGTGAAGCACATCGTCAACCGGCATCGCGGCAGGCTGAAGATCGAGTCGACGGTTGGGGAAGGATCTCGGTTTGAAGTTCAGTTGCCTGGCCCTGGCGGGACATGACGAGAGTCTTCCATCCTAAATGCGTATAATCGGTATTATGTAATATCACGATCCTGCAGGAGGCCGAGGCCGAGCCGGAATCGTTAATACTTCGTTAATCTCCGCAGCTTGGTGCCCTGGGTTGCTTTGGGACTTTCCGCGTGGGCCCGCGCTTTGGCATGGTATACCTGTTCCAAGAGTAATGGCGTTGGCCATGGGACACCGGCCAAGGCGGTCCCGGGATTGCGGGCCCCGCTACGGCCTTGACCGGGCAACCGGGGTCGGTCTGTTTCGTGAATTTTCCACGCGGCAGGCCGACTTCGTTATCCACCGATGTTCCATCCCCATGGATCGGCGGGAACGAAAAGCGGCGCAGGTTCACCTGCGCCGCTTCTTGTCAACGTGTTACGCGGCAGTCTTGAGGCGCCGCCTCAGCCCTGCCCGGACAGCTTGGCCACTTCAGCTGCAAAGTCGCCTTCTTCCTTCTCGATGCCCTCGCCAACGGACAGCCGCACGAAACCGGCAATCTCCACGCCGGCGGCCTTGGCGGCTTCGCCGACCGTCACATCGGGGTTCACCACGAACTGCTGGCCAACCAGCGTGTTTTCGGCCAGGAACTTCTTCATCCGTCCGGGGATGATGTTGTTGGTGATCACCGCATCCGGCTTCGGCTTGGCCGAGGCCGCGTTCTCCTCCAGGGCCTTTTGCGTCTGGATCGCACGCTCCCTCTCGACGACGGCGGCATCCATAGCGGCCTCGTCCAGCGCCATGGGTGCGGTTGCGGCGATGTGCATGGCGAGCTGGCGCCCGATCCCGGCATCCGGGCCTTTCAGCGCAACCAGAACGCCGATCTTGCCCATACCCTCTGCCGCGGCATTGTGGACATAGCTGACGACCGTGTCGCCTTCGATTGCAGCCATCCGGCGCAGTGTCATGTTCTCGCCGATCCGCGCGATGGCTTCGGTCAGGGTCGTCTCGACCGTCTTGCCGGCCAGGTCAGCAGCCTTGAGCGCGTCAAGGTCGGCGGCCCCCAGCGCGGCCTTGGCAATGGACGCGACCATCCCCTGGAAATCTGCGTTCTTCGCCACGAAGTCGGTTTCCGAGTTCACTTCCACGGCCACGCCACGGCCACCCGCGACGGCCACGCCCACCAGCCCCTCGGCCGCGGTGCGCCCGGATTTCTTGGCAGCCTTGGCCAGCCCCTTGGTGCGCAGCCAGTCGACGGCCGCATCCATGTCGCCGCCAACCTCGGTCAGCGCCTTCTTGGCATCCATCATGCCCGCGCCGGTCATCTCGCGCAGTTCCTTGACCCGGGCCGCAGTGATCTCTGCCATGGTCGGTCTCCCTCGTGTCTGGAATATGGATGGGCGCGCGATGCTTGCGCGCGCCCGATGTCGGTTTCGTGACGCACCGGGCGGTTCGGGGGCCAACGGGCCACCCTGCCCCGCTCCGGTTCAGGCGTCGATCAGGCCTCGGCGGGGGCTTCCGCAGAGGCGCTCTCGGTCAGGGCCTCTTCCTCGGGCACGTCCTCGAGCGATCCGAGGTCCACCCCGGCCGCACCCAGTTGCGCGCTCATGCCGTCAAGGGCCGCACGGCTGACCAGGTCGCAATAGAGGGCGATGGCCCGCGCCGCGTCGTCGTTGCCCGGAATCGGATAGTCCACGCCTTCGGGCGAACAGTTGGTGTCCACCACGGCGACGACCGGGATGCCCAGCTTCTTGGCTTCCAGGATGGCCAGATCTTCCTTGCCCACATCGATGATGAACAGAAGGTCGGGCAGCCCCCCCATCTCGCGGATCCCGCCAAGGCTCGCCTGCAGCTTCTGCTGCTCGCGCTCCATACCGAGGCGCTCCTTCTTCGTCAGACCGGCGGCGCCATCCACAAGGCGCTCGTCGATCTGCTTCAACCGCGCGATCGACTGGCTGACGGTTTTCCAGTTTGTCAGCGTGCCGCCCAGCCAGCGGTGGTTCATGTAGTACTGGGCGCACTTTTCCGCAGCCTCCGCGACCGCGGACTGGGCCTGGCGCTTGGTCCCGACGAACAGGATGCGGCCACCCTTGGCAACGGTTTCGCGGATCACGTTCAGCGCCGCGTCCAGCATCGGCAACGTCTGCGTCAGGTCGATGATGTGAATGCCGTTCCGGTCGCCGTAGATGTACGGCCCCATGCGGGGATTCCATCGCTGGGTCTGGTGGCCAAAGTGAACGCCCGCTTCGAGAAGCTGACGAATTGAGATATCAGGCAGCGCCATGCGCACAGGTTCCTTTCCGGTTCGATCCTCGGCGGGGCTTACGGGCATGATGCCCGACCGGTGGACCTTCGGGGATGTCTCCCCCGTCGGCCCGGACCCCGCCTGTGAAGTGCGCGCCCGTTAGCTTGAAAGCGGGGCGGGCGCAAGTCCCCGCGCCGAAAGCAGCAGTCAGGCTGCCCGTGCAGGCGCCTGTCGAGGCGGGGCGAGATTGGGCCGCAGTGCGCCCTCGGTAAAGCCGCATCTCAGGATGTTTTCATAGGAATGCTGCGGCTCTCCTGCAACGGCATCCCCGGTGCAGGTATGCAGCCAGACAAGACCAGACTGCTGCGCGACCGCAAGCGCGCGGAGTTGCGGCGTATGCAGCGCTTCGGCCGCCTCCGGCACACCGCGCGCGCGGGTATCCCTCGGCCAGCGCTCGCGCAAAGGCCACGGCGCGGGTGTTCGCCGCGGCGATGCCGGCAGCATCCAGCCCCAGCGCGCCGGCCCAACCCATGTTGGCCCGCCAGGTCGTGGCATCAAGCACCAACCCGGTGCCCGCCCCGGAAGCAAGCCCCGCGAAACGGCCGAACCAGCGTCTCAGCGCGGCCCGTCCCGCGGGCTGGTCGAGCAAGGTGAAGGCGCCAAAACAGGGAAGATCCAGCCCCTCGGAAAATCCATCGCGGATTCCAGCCCGGCGTCGGCCAACCAGGGCCGCGGGGCCGTCATCAGGGCGGTGACGGGGGATGCTGACAGGTCGGACGGCATCTGGCGACTCCCCGTGTCTAGACGTCACCTTGATGCCCCACGCAGGGATTGGCGAACCAGCCGACCAGCGGTCTGGTTGGGTGACTATCCGATTATCCAACCCGTGCAGGGCCTTGCCTGCACCGCGATGGGTCGGACCAGTTGCAATCCCGAGAGAACCAAACCGAGAGTCAGGTCATGGCACCGCCAGAGGCCCGAAAGCTGCGCGCGGCCGGATACACGAACCTGGCTTCTCGACGTTGCGCAGACCGGTGTGGTGGCGAAGGGCTACGACGCTACGTCGATCGACGCCGCACGTCCCGGCAGCGATGCGCCCCGGGTCCCCCTTGGGCCGCGCTCCCCTGCCCTTGCGGATGTCTGCGCGCCGCGCCAGAACGCAAGCCATGCTGCGCCCCGACATCCTGTGTATCGGATCGGTCCATTGGGACATCATCGGGCGCACTCCGCGACCGGTCCGGCCTGGCGACGATCTGCCCGGACGCATCCATCGGTCCCCCGGAGGCGTCGCGCTGAACATCGCCGTGACGCTCGCTCGCCATGGTCTGCGCCCCGCGCTCCTGTCCGTCGTGGGCCAAGACACCGCAGGCGACGATCTGGTTGCGGCCTGTCAGGGCCTCGGGCTCGACTGCGGGCATCTCTATAGGGACAACCGCCTTCCGACCGACACCTATATGGCGATCGAGGGGCCCGACGGGCTGGTCGCAGCCATCGCCGACGCCCGGTCCATCGAGGCCGCCGAGGACCGGGTGCTGCGGCCCCTGCTGGACGGGCCGCTGGGCACCCCGTCCGCGCCCTGGCAGGGTCCGATCGCGCTCGATGGCAACCTCACCGCGGTGCTGCTGGCCGGCATTGCGCGCAATCCGGCCTTCGCCCTGGCCGACTTGCGTGTGGCCCCGGCCAGTCCTGACAAGGCGGAACGGCTGGCCCCCCTGCTTCCCCATCCCCGCGCCACCTTCTATGTGAACCGCCACGAAGCCGGGATGATCTGCGGACAGGCCTTCGCGACGGCCGCCGAGGGTGCTGCGGGCCTGCTGCAACGTGGTGCGGTTCGGGCGATCGTGACCGATGGCGGCAGACCTTGCGCTGCCGCAGGGCCGCGCGGTCTGGTCACGGCCATGCCGTCGCAGGTCCGCGTGACGCGCGTGACCGGCGCCGGCGATGCCTTCATGGCGGCGCACATCGCTGCCGAGATCCGGGGAACGGCGCCCCAGGCCGCTCTGGACGCAGCCCTGGCCGCCGCCGCCGCCCATGTCTCAGGAGACCCCGAATGATTTCTGCGCCCAACGCCTTGCCCCTGCGCCTGTCGCCCGACGTGGCCGCCGCCCTGCGGGACGGCGCTGCCGTGGTGGCGCTTGAATCCACGATCATCACCCATGGAATGCCGTTCCCCCAGAACCTCGACACGGCACGGCTGGTCGAGGCGACGGTGCGGGACCACGGCGCGGTGCCGGCGACCATCGCCGTCCTGGACGGTACGCTGCACGTCGGCCTGACCCCGTCCCAACTGGAACAGCTTGCCCGGGCGACAGGCGTGGCCAAGCTCAGCCGCGCCGATCTGGCGGTGTGCCTGGCGACCGGCGGCACCGGGTCGACGACGGTGGCCGCGACCATGATCGCCGCACGCGCGGCGGGCATCCCCGTCTTCGCCACGGGTGGTATCGGTGGTGTGCATCGCGGGGTCGAGGCGACGATGGATATCTCTGCCGATCTGCAGGAACTGGCGCAGACACCCGTTACCGTGGTCGCTGCCGGGGCGAAGGCGATCCTTGACCTGCCGCGCACGCTTGAGGTGCTGGAAACCCTGGGTGTGCCGGTGATCGCGGTCGGTCAGGACGATCTGCCAGCCTTCTGGTCACGGTCATCGGGCCTGCGGGCGCCGCTGCGGCTGGATGATCCTGCCGCGATCGCCGCTTCCCACAGGATGCGGGTGGCACTTGGCCTGCCGGGCGGGCAACTGGTGGCGAACCCGATTCCGCCCGAAGCCGAGATCCCGTCCGAAGCCCTGGCCCCCCTGATCCGGCAGGCGGTGGCCGAGGCCGAGGCGCAGGGCATCAGTGCGAAGCAGGTCACGCCATTCCTCCTGTCGCGGCTGTTCGACCTGACCAAAGGGGCTACGCTGACCGCGAATATCGCGCTGGTGCGGAACAATGCGCAACTTGCCGCGCGGATCGCGGGGCATCTGGCGACTGCTGCCCCCTGACCGCACCAATCCCGTTGTGGGGCGATGGCAAAGCGCCTACATCTGGACCTGCGCGCAGGGGTGCCCAATGACCGGTCAGACCGACGATCCGCCAAGACGCCAGACGCACCGTGGCGGGCTGTTCGGAAGGCTGCGCAACAGCTTCCTGACCGGACTGGTGGTCGTCGCGCCGATCGGCCTGACGATCTACCTGATCTGGACTCTGGCGGGCTGGATCGACGGCTGGGTTCTGCCCTTCATCCCCGCGGGCTGGCAACCGGACCAGTACTTCGGCGCCAATGTCCGCGGTATCGGTGTCGTGATCTTCCTGATCTTTACGGTCGTCGTCGGCTGGCTGGCCAAGGGGCTGATCGGGCGGTCGCTGCTGCGCTGGGGCGAGGGGCTGGTGGACCGGATGCCGGTGATCCGGTCGATCTATGGCGCGCTGAAGCAGATCGCCGAGACGGTGTTTTCCCAGACCGACACGAACTTCGACCGCGCCTGCCTGTTCCAGTATCCCCGCCCCGGGGTCTGGGCGCTGGGGTTCATCTCGACCGAGGCCAAGGGCGAGATCAAGCGCCGCATTCCGCGTGACGACGCCATCGTGACCATCTTCATGCCGACCACACCGAACCCGACCTCCGGTTTCTTGCTGTTCGTCCCGCGCGCCGACGTGATCGAGCTGGACATGGGGGTCGAGGATGCGGCGAAACTCGTCATCTCGGCCGGGCTGGTCTATCCGGGGTCGAAAGAGGTCGAGGCCGAGATCGCGCGGCGGGCCGAACAGGCACGCCTGTCCGCCTGATCATCCGAACATCGCGGGCAGGTCCACGCTGGGCGCGTGCCCGATCCTGTCCCCGTGATCGCGCAGGAACGCTTCGGCCGCGGTCCGTCCTGCCGCCTTAAGCTGGTTCAGAAGCCCCGGCGTCGGGATCAGCTTGGTCGCCACCGACAGGCTGCGCATCAGGGCATCATCGGCGACCATGTGGATCAGGACGTCCTTGAAGGCGTCCTCGGGCACACGACCCTCGGAAATCAGTTCGCGCACGAAATTGATCGCGCGCAACTCGCGCAGGAGCGAGGAATTGAAGCTGATCTCGTTGATCCGGTTCTGGATCTCCGTGGGCGTGCGCGGCGGGTCGGGGCGGTGCAGGGGATTGATGTTCACCACCACGATGTCCTTGGGCAGATCGCGGGCGAACAGCGGGAACAGGGCGGGATTGCCGGAATAGCCACCGTCCCAGTAGGCGTCGACCGCGCCGGTCACGGGATCGGCGATCTCGACCGCCTGGAACAGCGTGGGCAGGCAGGCCGAGGCCAGGATCACCGGCACCGACACCTCTGCACCGGAAAAGACGCGGATCTTGCCGGTGCTGACGTTCGTGGTCGACACGAAGAACCGTGGCCCCCGGGCATCGCAGACCTCGTCATAGTGGAATTGCGCCACGATCCGTTCCAGCGGGTTCCGGTAGAACGGACCCCAGGCGTAGGGGCTGACCATGCGGCCAAGGGTATCGAGCGCCTGGAACCCGGGCGAAGCGTGAATGGCCTGCGACACCAGCGCGGGCGGCGGCAGAAAGGCCGCCATCCAGTGCGTCAGACGCAGATCACCCACCCCACCAACCTGATCCCACAGCCAGTCCAGGTTATCGCGCGCCGCTTGCCGCGACCCCGAAGCCAGTCCAGCCTTCAGCGCGGCGCCGTTCAGGGCGCCTGCGGAAGTGCCGGATATGGCGGCGATCTCAAGATCGGGTTCGTCCAACAGCCGGTCGATCACGCCCCATGTGTAGGCGCCATGCGCGCCGCCGCCCTGCAGCGCCAGGTTGATCCGCAGCGGGCGTGTCACAGCGCGGTCCAGCCACCGTCCACGCTGATCGTCGTGCCGGTGATCTGGTCGGCAGCGTCCGAGCACAGGAAAACCACCGTCCCGCCCAGTTGTTCCACGGTAGCAAAGGCCTTCGACGGTTGGCGTGCCAGCATCACCTCACGGATGACGGTGTCACGGTCCATGTCGTGCGCCTTCATCTGGTCGGGGATCTGTGCCTCGACCAGCGGGGTCAGCACATAGCCCGGGCAGACCGCGTTGCAGGTGATGGGTTCTTCCGCCGTTTCCAGCGCTGTCACCTTGGTCAGCCCGACCACACCATGCTTGGCGGCCACATAGGCCGACTTGTAGGGACTGGCCGTCAGCCCGTGGGCCGAGGCGATGTTGACGACCCGGCCCCAACCGCGTTCGCGCATGTGGGGCAGCGCCGCAGCCGTGGTGTGGAAAGCGGACGACAGGTTGATCGCGATCACCGCATCCCACTTTTCTGCCGGGAAGTCCGGGATAGGCGCGACATGCTGAATGCCGGCGTTGTTGACCAGGATGTCGCAGCCACCCGCCTGTTCGACCAGGGCGCGGCATTGGTCGGCCTTCGACATGTCGGCACTGATGTAGCGCGCCGCCACACCGAATCGGCCCGCCATATCCGCGGCAAGGGCATGATCCTGATCGCGGTCGGTGAACGAGTTCAGAATCACCCCGGCGCCTGCCTTGGCCAGCATCTCGGCCACGCCCAACCCGATGCCGGAATTCGACCCCGTGACGATGGCGGTCTTGCCCTTCAGGTTCATGCGTCTCTCCCGGATATGCTTGAGCTGGCGGTTGGGCGGCACCCTACATGCTGCGCCTGCGAAGGCCAACCTCGCGACCCCGTGCCCGATCCGCCGCCGCGGGAGCAAAAAAAAACGCCGGCACGAGGCCGGCGTTCAGTGTTGAGGCAGGTTTCATACAGGCAAGAAACCTATCGAGCAGTATCAGCCTTATACGCCCCGCCTGCGCCGTGGCCAAGCTAAAAGTTTGAAATGGTGCGCAGATGGGTCTAGTCTTCTGACCAAGAAGCGAGGCCGGGCAGAAAGGCAATTCGCCATGGGCAGGATCACAAACCTCTTCGGCGCGGCAGTGGTCGCGGCGTCGGCGTTCTATGGCGCGGATGCAATCGCAGGGCCGTCGCATGGCATAGCTATGTATGGGGACCCCGCCCTTCCACACGATTTCGTGTCGCTCCCCTACGTCAATCCCGATGCCCCGAAGGGGGGCAGGATCGTCTTTGGCGAGGCAGGGGGCTTCGACAGCCTGCATCCCTTCATCCTGCGGGGCAACGCACCCTACGGAATCTCGGTCTATGTCTTCGAGACGCTCCTGGGCCGCAACTGGGACGAACCCTTCTCGCTCTACGGCCTTCTCGCCGAATCGGTCGAGGTGCCCGAGGACCGGTCATGGGTCGAATTCACCATTCGGCCCCAGGCGCGATTCTCGGATGGCACGCCCGTCACCGTCGATGACGTGATCTGGTCGTTCGAAACCCTGGGCACGCTTGGCCACCCCCGCTACCACGCCTTCTCGGATCAGGTTGCGTCCATCGTGCCGGTCGGTGAGCGGTCCGTGCGGATCACCTTCGACGGGTCGAACCGTGAACTGGCGCTGCTGGCCGGTCTGCGCCCGATCCTGCCCAAGGCGCAATGGGAAGGCCGCGCTTTCGACGAATCCGGGATCGACCTGATCCCGATGGGCAGCGGCCCCTACATCATCGACCGGTTCGAGGCCGGGCGCTTCATCAGTCTGCGCCGCAATGCGGACTACTGGGGCCGCGATCTGCCCTTCATGCGCGGCCAGGCGAACTTCGACGAAATCCGCTACGACTATTTCGGCGACGGTGGCGTGGTATTCGAGGCGTTCAAGGCCGGTGAGACCACCAGCTACCGCGAAGGCAACGCGCAGCGCTGGGAAACCCAGTACGACTTTCCCCGCGTGCAGTCCGGCGAGGTGGTCAAGTCGATCATCCCGCACCAGCGCCCTTCCGGCATCACCGGATATGTCATGAACACCCGCAAGGCGGCCTTCGCCGACTGGCGCGTCCGCGAGGCGATGATCCACGCCTTCAACTTCGAATTCATCAACCAGGTGCTGAACGGCGGCACCCAGCCACGCATCACCAGCTACTTCTCGAACTCGCTGCTCGGGATGGAACCCGGCCCGGCCCGCGGCCGCGTGCGCGAGATGCTGGCGCCCTGGCAGTCCGACCTGCTGCCCGGCGCGATCGAGGGCTACACGCTGCCCGTCGGCGACGGCACGGAACGCAACCGCGCCAATGTCGCCCGCGCAATCGACCTCATGGCAGAGGCCGGGTGGACGGTTCAGGACGGACGCATGCGCAACGCCGACGGCCAGGACTTCACCTTCGAGATCCTGTTGAACCAGGGCGCGACGGAAACCCAGCAGACCGTCGACATGTTCTCGTCCGCCCTGTCCCGGATGGGCATCACCCCCCGTATCACCACGGTGGACAGCGCGCAGTACATCGCCCGCACCGACACCTTCGATTTCGACATGGCCTACTACACACGCGGCGTGTCGCTGTCGCCGGGCACCGAACAGCGCCTCTACTGGAGCAGGCTGTCCGCCGAGACGCCCGGATCGCGGAACTGGATGGGCGCGAGCAACCCTGCCATCGACGGGTTGATCGACGCGATGCTGGCCGCACCGAACCGAGAGGACTTCATTGCCGCGACGCAGGCGCTGGACCGGGTGCTGACAACCGGGCGCTATGTCATCCCGATCTGGTTCTCCAACCATTCGCGGCTCGCCCATGACCGGCGCCTGAAATACCCCGAACGCCTGCCGATCTACGGCGACTGGATCGGCTTCCAACCAGACGTATGGTGGTACGAGGAATGAGAAACCTTCTGTTGATCGCGACGCTGGCGCTGGCCGCCTGCAACACGGTGGAAGGCGTCGGACGGGACATCTCGGCCGGGGCGCGGACGGTGCAGCGCGCCTTCTGACGCCGCGGCGCAGCATGGACGCGCGCTTTTCGCTGGCAATTCGGGCCGGGGCAGACTACCTGACCGCCAATCCCAGCCCCGGAAAGCCCCATGGAACTGCGCAACATCGCCATCATCGCCCATGTCGACCACGGCAAGACGACGCTCGTGGACGAACTTCTGAAGCAATCCGGCGCCTTCCGCGAGAACCAGGCGGTTGCGGAGCGGGCGATGGATTCCAACGACATCGAGCGCGAACGCGGGATCACGATCCTGGCGAAATGCACCTCGGTCGAATGGCAGGGCACGCGG
>CAYYOE010000036.1:0-16659 GCA_964473055.1 uncultured Rhodobacterales bacterium
CTCAGCGATCGTAGGGCATGTAGATCTTGACGATCTTCGCATCCGGCTCGCTCAGGGCCGAAGTGCCCCGGGCGTTGCGGATGAACTTCGTGGACCGCTTGATCATGCCGTGCCGCTTGCCGGCCTGCGCGGCCATGACCTTGCCGGTCGCGCTGACCTTGAACCGCTTCTTCGCGGCAGATTTCGTCTTCATCTTGGGCATTTCGCTCTCCGTTTCGAAGGGTCGTTCCGTGCGACTCGGCATGCCACATGGCCGGACGCACGCAGGAAGCCGGGCAATTACAGGCGCAGCCCGGGCCGTGCAAGCGAAAAGGTCAGAACCAGGACCCGATGACACGGATGAAGGTGTCTGGCACCTCGGTCAGCCGGTACCCCCCGGGCCTGCCGGTCAGGGCAAGCACGATCAGCGTCCCCGAGATCAGCGTCATGATGGCGGGAACACGCGGTGAGCGGTCCGAGGACCAGGCGTTCAGGAACGACGGGATCGCAAGCACCGCAAGGATGATGCCGATGACCAGGTAGGTGTCCGTGGATGTCGCGCCCATGACGGCACTATTCCGGATCGGTGCGGAAAATCAATCTCTCGTCGCAGGGGGCCACGCGGAGGATGTTGGTGGTGCCCGACTGGTTGAACGGCACGCCCGCGGTCACGACGATCTGTTCGCTTGCATCGGCAAAGCCGAACTTGCGGGCCACCCGGGCCGAGGCGACGACGGCCGACTTGAACCGGTCCAGTTCCTCGGTCACGACGCAGTGGGCGGACCAGGTCAGGCACATGCGCCGCGCAGTTTCCAGCTTGGACGTGAGCAGGATGATCGGCACGCGCGGGCGTTCGCGCGCCACCAGGTTGCCGGTGGTGCCCGATTCCGTGAAGCAGCAGATCACCTTGATGGGGGTGGTTTCCGCGATCTCGCGCGCGGCGGCGACGATGGCATCGGCGACCGTATGTTTCGTGCCGCCGCGGCTGGCCTCGATCACCGAACGATAGGTGGGGTCCTGTTCCACGTTCAGGGCGACGTTGTTCATGGTGCGCACGGCCTCGATCGGGTACTTGCCGGCAGCCGATTCCGCCGACAGCATGACCGCATCGGTGCCTTCGTAGATTGCCGCGGCCACGTCCGACACTTCGGCGCGGGTCGGCATCGGGTTCTCGATCATGGACTCCAGCATCTGGGTCGCCACGATGACGGGTTTGGCCGCCCCGCGGCAGCCACGCACCAGCCGCTTCTGGATCGGCGGCACGCTTTCCACGGGCAGTTCCACGCCCAGATCCCCGCGCGCGACCATGATCCCGTCGGACGCGGCCAGGATTTCGGGGAACGCCTTGACCGCGGCAGGCTTCTCGATCTTCGACAGGATCGCCGCCCGGCCCTTGGCCAGCGCGCGCGCCTCCTCGACATCGGCCGCGCGCTGGACGAAGGACAGGGCCAGCCAGTCGACCCCAAGTTCGCAGACGAATTCAAGGTCGCGCCGGTCCTTGTCCGACAGGGCGGCGACCGGCAGCACCACGTCGGGCACGTTCACGCCCTTGCGGTTGGAAATCGTGCCGCCCACCGTCACCGTGCAATTGGCAAAGTCGGGGCCGCAGGTCTGGACCTTGAGCCGGATCTTGCCGTCGTTCACCAGAAGGTTCGCGCCAGGCTCCAGGGCCGCGAAGATTTCCGGGTGCGGCAGGCAGACGCGGGTGGCGTCCCCTTCGGCAGGGTCGAGGTCCAGCCGGAAGGGCTGGCCTTCGGTCAGTTCCTCGGCCTCGTTGGCGAAGCTGCCGACGCGCAGTTTCGGGCCCTGCAGGTCGGCGAGGATGGCAATGGGGCGTCCGGTGTCCTGTTCGATCTGCCGGATGATGGCGTGGCGCCCGGCGATGTCGTCGTGGGTGCCATGGCTCATGTTCAGGCGGAACACGTCGGCTCCGGCCTCGAACAGGGCGCGGATCATCTCGTAGCTCGAGGATGCGGGGCCCAGCGTTGCCACGATCTTGACGTTGCGGTGGCGTCTCATGATGGTCCCTCGTCTTTTCCTGGCAGCTTTCCGTCGCCGTGCGGCGCCGTTATGGGTGATTTGGGTTGGGGTGACAACTAGCGCTAACATCGCGCTGCCCAAGGTTCGGCAATAGCCGCGAAAGGTGATGGAAGAGTGACGCAGGATGCGGTCGAAATCATCGGCGAGGGGCGCGGTTCGCGCTGGTTGATCACCTGTGACCATGCGTCGAACCGGGTGCCGGAGGCCGTCTGCGGCGGCAACCTGGGTGTGCCGGCAGGGGACATGGCACGCCATATCGCCTGGGACGTCGGCGCGGGTGGGGTGACTCGGGAAATGGCGCGGCTGATGGATGCGCCGGCGATCCTGTCCACCGTGTCGCGCCTGGTGATCGACCCGAACCGGGGCGAGCACGACCCGACGCTGGTGATGAAGCTTTATGACGGAACCATCGTGCCGGGAAACCGCCACGCCGATGCGGCCGAGGTGGAACGGCGGCTGGAGTTGTATCACCGGCCCTATCACGCGGCGCTGGCGCGACTGGCGGCGCGGCGCCCCGATACCGTGATCTGCGCGATCCATTCCTTCACGCCCGGCCTGCGCGGGCGCGCGCCCAGGCCCTGGCAGGTGGGCGTGCTCTATTCCCACCTCGACGACCGGTTGGCGCGACCCCTGATCGCGCGGCTGCAGGCCGAGCCGGACCTGTGCGTGGGTGACAACGAACCCTATTCGGGCCACCTGCCGGGAGATGCCATCGACCTGCACGCTTTGCGGCACGGCCGACCGAATGTGCTGATCGAGGTGCGCAACGATCTGATTTCCGACCCGGACGGTCAACTTGCCTGGGCCGGGCGGTTGGCGCCGATCCTTGGTGAAGTTCTGGTGGAGAGTGGCCTGTAATGCGGTATGCGGCGGTAATCTTTGATCTGGACGGCACGCTGGTGGATAGCGAACGGGTGATCCTGGACGCCGGAATGGTGGCGCTGGAGTCACTGGGGCACACCCCAAGCCGCGAGGTGCTGGCATCGCTGGTCGGCACGGTGGGCGACGAAAGCGCGGATGTGCTGCGGTCGGCCTATGGGTCGGGGTTCGATGCCGCGGCCTTCGATACGGCCTGGGCGCAGGCGATGGACCAGGCCTGGACTGGCGCGCTGGACCCGCGCCCGGGCGCGCCCGACCTCCTTGCGCTGCTCGACCGGCGCGGGCTGCCGCGCGCGGTGGCCACGAACAGCCGCACGGTGACGGCGCATGAAAGCCTCGCTGCGGCGGGGCTGACGGCGTATTTCCATGCCGATCATGTCCATGGCCGTGACCGGGTGGCGCGGCCCAAGCCCGCCCCTGACCTGTTCCTCCACGCGGCCCAGGCCCTTGGGGCGGACCCTGCGGCCTGCCTGGTGTTCGAGGATTCCTGCACCGGGGTTGCCGCTGCCCTTGAAGCCGGCATGACCGTGGTCCACGTTCCTGACCAGCGCCTGCCCGCTGTGCGACTGGCCCATCACCACGCGAATACGCTGATCGACGGGGCGCGGGCGGCCGGGCTGATCGACTGAAGCCACCTGACAGGGGAGACCGACCATGGACGACGCGACCCGGACCGAACTGGAAGCCGCCGCCTTTCGTGCCCTGCGCCATCACCTGATGGAGAAGCGTCCCGAGGTGCAGAACATCGACCTGATGAACCTGGCGGGCTTCTGCCGCAACTGCCTGTCGCGCTGGTACCAGGAAGCCGCCGAGGAGCGCGGCATTGAAATGTCCAAGGACACCGCGCGCGAGGTCTTCTACGGGATGCCGTATTCTGACTGGGTGGCACAGCACCAGACCGCGGCGGACGCGGGCAAGCAGGCGGCCTTCGAGGTCGCCTTCCGCGAGAACGTGGGCGAGGGGCGGGACTGAGCCAGCGCCCGACGCGCACGGCCTTCACGGCCGATCCACATGCGGGGCGGTCTGACGCCGGATTCTTGACGCAGCGGGTCTGCAGGTAAAGAATGTGTCCGAACCGGGCAGCGGGCAACAATTTCAGCCCCACAGCCCGGCGCGGAGACCCGATCACAGATGTCCGATACCGGATCGGTGCGCGGCACCGGGACTGCGGATGCGCATCCTCTTCTTCCGAAGCTTCTGACCGTCCTGCGCGAGGGCTACGGTTCGTCCGGGCTGAAGGCAGATATCCTTGCCGGGCTGACGGTGGCGGTCGTGGCCCTGCCGCTGTCGCTGGCCATCGCCATCGCGTCCGGTGTGCCGCCCGACCGGGGGCTGACGGCGGCCATCGTCGGCGGGTTCCTCGTGTCGCTTCTGGGCGGGTCGCGGTTCCAGATCGGGGGTCCGGCGGGGGCCTTCATCGTGCTGGTGGCGGCCGTGGTGATGCGGCACGGGATCGAGGGGCTGGTGCTGGCGACCTTCCTGTCGGGGCTGATGCTGGCGGCGCTGGGCGCGCTGCGTCTGGGCGTGTTCGTGAAATACATCCCCTATCCGGTCACAATGGGCTTTACCGCCGGAATCGGCGCGATCATCCTGGCCAGCCAGTTGACGCCCTTCCTGGGGCTGCGGCTGGACGGGCCGGAACCGGGGCCGTTCCTCGACAAGATCCCGGCGCTTTGGGGCGCGCTGCCGACCGTGAATCCGTGGGCGCTGTTGCTGGGTGCCGGAACGCTGGCGGCGATCCAGCTTGTCCGTCGCTTGGCGCCGCGGCTGCCGGGCATGCTGATCGCGATTGCGGCGGCCGCGGTCATGACCGCCGTGTTCGGCCTGCCGGTTGCCACCATCGGGTCCGAGTTCGGCGCGCTGGCCCGGGGCCTGCCGACGCCCGCGCTGCCCGGCTTCGACATGAACCTGATGCGTGCCGTTCTGCCGGACGCCATTGCCTTTACCCTGCTCGGCGCGATCGAATCGCTGCTGTCCGCCGTTGTCGCCGACAGCATGTCGGGCGGGCGGCACCGGCCCAATGCCGAACTGATGGCGCAAGGGGTGGCCAATGTGGGATCGGCGCTGTTCGGCGGCATGCCGGTCACCGGCACCATCGCGCGCACGGCGACGAACGTGCGCGCGGGGGCGCGCGGGCCGGTGGCGGGGATGGTCCATGCGCTGGTCCTGCTGGGGTTTCTGATTGCCGCGGCGCCGCTGGCGCAGGCGATCCCGCTGGCGGCGCTGGCGGGGGTGCTGGTGTCGGTCGCGCTGCACATGCTGGACGTGCCGGGGATCCGGAACCTGTGGCGGACGGCGCGGGCCGAGGCTGCGGTGCTGGGTGTCACGCTGGTCCTGACGCTTGTGCGCGACCTGACGGAAGCCATCGTGGTGGGCACCGCGCTGGGCGGTCTTGTCATCCTGCGGCGGATGGCACGGATGTCGACGGTCGCGTCCGAACTACTGCCTGACACTCCCGGTGCGCAGGCGGCCGAAACGCTGGTCCTGCGCCTGACGGGGGCATATTTCTTCGGGTCCGCCCCGATGATCGAAGGTGTTCTGGACCGGATCGCATCGCGCCCGGGGCACGTCGTGATCGACCTGTCGGCGGTGCCGCTGATCGACCAGTCCGGGGCGCGTTCTCTGTCTGGCTTCGTGTCGCGCTGCCTTGATGACGGTATCGCCGTGACGATCGACGGGGCCAGTGCAGAGGTTCGCGCGATGTTGCGGGGGGGCGGGCTGCGCCAGGAAGCCGTGCTGGCACCGGATGCACGGGCCGAGGGCTAGGGCGCGAAAGGAAAAAGGCCCGGGCGCGAACGCCCGGGCCAAGGTTGCCCCGACCTGACGGGAGGAGGTGTCAGGCCTTGGAAAACTCCGGGTAGGCCTCCATGCCGAGTTCGGCGGTGTCGAGGCCCGACGTCTGCGCCTCGTCGCTGGCGCGGATCCCCATCGTGGCCTTCAGGATGATCCAGACGATCCCCGAGGTGACGACCACGAAGGCGCCGACGACCACGATCGAGATGATCTGCGTGACAAGGCTGGCCTCGTCATTCGTCAGCACCACGGCGAGCGTGCCCCAGATACCGGCAAGAAGGTGAACCGGGATCGCGCCGACCACATCGTCGATCTTCATCTTGTCGAGGAACGGCACCGCGAAGACCACGATCACCCCGCCAATGCCCCCGATGATCAGCGCCATGAACAGCGACGGCGTCAGCGGTTCGGCGGTGATCGAAACAAGACCCGCCAGCGCGCCGTTCAGCACCATCGTCAGGTCGACCTTGCCGTAGATCAACTGCGTCAGGATCAGCGCCGTGACCGCCCCGGCCGCCGCGGCCATGTTGGTATTGGCGAAGATGCGGCTGATGTCGGCCACGTCACCCACGGTGCCCATGGCAAGCTGCGAGGCGCCGTTGAAGCCGAACCAGCCCAGCCACAGGATGAAGGTGCCGAGCGTCGCAAGCGCGAGGTTCGAACCCGGGATCGGATTCACCCGACCATCCTTGCCGTACTTGCCCAGACGCGGCCCCAGGATGATGGCCCCCACGAGTGCCGCCCAGCCGCCGACGGAATGCACGACAGTCGATCCAGCGAAGTCGAGGAACCCCATCGAGTCCAGGAAGCCGCCACCCCACTTCCAGGATGCCTGGATTGGGTAGATCAAAGCAGTGAGAGCGACGGTGAAGATCAGGAACGGCCAGAGCTTGATCCGCTCGGCGAGCGTCCCCGAGACGATGGACGCAGTGGTTGCGCAGAACATCAGCTGGAAGAAGAAGTCCGAGCCGGTGGAGGCATAGGACAGGTCGTCGGCATCTTCGGCGCCGATGCCCACGGCTTCGAGGATCGCGACCCCGAAGGCACCCAGATACCCGCCGGTCTCGTCCGTGCCGATCGACCAGTTGCCCAGCGGATACATCAGGTTGTAGCCGATCAGCCAGTACATGATGGCAGCGATGGAGAACAACGCGATGTTCTTCGTCAGCTGCATCGTGACGTTCTTGGACCGCACGAGGCCCGCTTCCAGCATGGCAAAACCCGCGGCCATCCAGAACACCAGGAACCCGCCGATCAGGAACAGGAGCGAGTTGAAGATGAAGTTGGTGTCTGCCGCGAGGGCATAGATGACTTCGGCCGCTTCCTCGGCGGCCTCGGCCGCCTCGGGCGTCGCGTCCTGGGCGAGCCCCAGGCTGGGGGCCGCGATCAGCGCGGCGAGGGGAAGGAGAAGACGGTAGTTCATGGGTGATTGGTCCCTTTCCGGCGCAAGCATCAGAGCGCGTCTTCGTTGAGTTCCCCGGTGCGGACGCGCAGGGCGCTTTCCACATCCAGGACGAACACCTTGCCGTCGCCGATCTTCTCGGTCTTGGCGGTGCGGGCGATGGTCTCGACAACCTGGTCGGCCATCGAGGCCGGCACGACGAGTTCGAGTTTCACCTTCGGCACGAAGTTCACGGCGTACTCCGCGCCGCGGTAGATCTCGGTATGGCCCGACTGGCTGCCAAAGCCCTTTATCTCGGTGACCATCATGCCGCGCACCCCGATGGCGGTGAGCGCTTCGCGCACCTCCTCGAGCTTGAACGGCTTGATCGCTGCTATGATCAGTTTCACGCTGTTCCCCTTCCGATGAGCTATTGCTGCCCTGCGGCGAGCCCCGCGAACCGACAGAGAGGGTCGGTGCGGCGGGACTCAAGGCGAGTGGGGGAAGATCGCGGGCGCGAAACCGAAGGAGTTGCACATTTTTTGCACACTTTGGGTGCCGCGCCTACATTTTAGGCAAATCACGAATCCGCCGACCTGGAATCATGCCCTCCCCATTTCCCGCTGCGGCGGCTATTGTGCGCAGTCAAAGAGCAGCGAGGCCGGGGGCAGACCCCGGCCCATGACCAAGGAACAACCGATGGCAGGAGAGCGCGGCGGCAGACCGCCCCTCGTGGCCGAGCGACGCAGACCCGCGCCCAGGACGGTCGCGACGCCGGCAAAGACCACCCGCCCCGCGCGGGCAAAGCGTGCGCGCCCGGCCCGGCGCGGCCCCTGGCCGGTGCGGATGCTGTCGGCCCTGGTGGGCTGGATCTTCCGAATGGTGCTGCGGCTGACCTTCGTGGGCGCGGCCACTGCCGCGCTTGTCGTGGGGTTCTTCGTCGCGCAGTACTATACGCAGCTTCCCCAGGTGGGCGCGCTGCTGGACGCCCGCGCCCGCGGATCGGTCACGATGCTGGACCGCGAAGGGCAGGTCTTCGCCTGGCGGGGCGAGCAGTTCGGCGGCTACGCCACCGCGCAGACCGTGTCGCCGCACCTGCGCAACGCCATCGTCGCCACCGAGGACCGCCGCTTCTACAGGCATCTCGGGGTCAGTCCGCGCGGTATCGCCGGGGCGATCCGGATCAACATGGCCGAGGGGCGCCACCCGTTCAGCGGCAACGGCGGGTCCACGATCACCCAGCAGGTGGCGAAGCTTCTGTGTCTGGGCGTGCCCTACGACCGCGCCAGCGGCATGACCGAGGCGCAGTACGAGGCCGATTGCCGCCGGTCCAGCGTGACGCGCAAGCTGCGCGAGGTGCCCTATGCTCTCGCGCTGGAACTGAAATACACCAAGGACGAGATCCTGACGATCTACCTCAACCGTGCCTACATGGGCGCGGGCGCGCGTGGGTTCGAGGCCGCGTCGCAGCGCTATTTCGGCAAGTCCGCGGCCGAGGTCGGACCCGCCGAGGCGGCAATGCTGGCGGGCCTGCTGACCGCGCCATCGCGCTTTGCGCCCACCGCGAACCTGGAACGCAGCCAGGCCCGCGCGGCGACCGTGATCCGGCTGATGCAGGACCAGGGCTACCTCACCGCCGGGCAGGCACAGGCGGCGATGGACAACCCCGCCACCCTGTCGCCTGCGGCGGCAGCGCGCGCGGGCGGCTACTTCGCCGACTGGATCATGGAGGAAGGCCCCGCCTTCCTGACGCGCCAGACGACCGAGGATGTGGTCATCCGCACCACCTTCGACGCGCGGCTGCAACGCGCCGCCGAAGAGGCCGTGGCGGAGGTCTTCGCGAACCGCGTGCGCGAGGGGTCCGAGGCCGAGGTCGCCGTCGTGGTGATGTCCGCAGACGGCGCCGTGCGGGCGATGGTCGGCGGGCGCGACGTGCGGGCGCAGGGCGGGTTCAACCGGGCCACGCAGGCCCTGCGGCAGACCGGGTCGTCGTTCAAGCCTTTCATCTATGCCGCTGCACTGGACATGGGGTATTCCCCCATGGACATCGTGGTGGACGAGCCGCTGACGATCGACATCCCCGGGTCCGGCCCCTGGACCCCGCGCAACTTCGACCGCGATTTCGCCGGTCGCGTGACCCTGACCGAGGCGCATGCCCGGTCGCTGAACATTCCGGCTGTGAAGATCAGCGAATTCGCCGGGCGCGACACGGTCAGCCGCATCGCCTCGGAATTCGGGCTGAAGAACGACCTGGCCTCGGGGCCTGCACTGGCGCTGGGCGTGTCGGAATCCACGCTGATCGACATGACGGGGGCCTATGCCGGCATCCTGAACGGCGGCACCGCCGTCACGCCCTACGGCATCGAGGAATTGCGACTGCAGGGCGATCCGACGCCCCTGATGGGCAAGGAAGGCGGCATGGGCGCCCGCGTGATCGGCGAGGACGCGGCGCGGCAACTGGTCTGGATGATGTCCAGGGTGGTGACCGAAGGGACGGGCCGCCGGGCGGCGCTGCCCGACCGGGCGTCCGCCGGCAAGACCGGCACCACCAGCGCGGCGCGCGATGCCTGGTATGTGGGCTTCACCGCCGACTATGTGGCAGGAGTCTGGATGGGCTATGACGATAACCGCCCGCTGACCGGCGTGACCGGGTCCGGCCTGCCGGCCGAGATCTGGAAGGAGGTCATGGTGCGGGTTCATCAGGGGCTTCCCGCGCGCGCCCTGCCGATGGACGAACCCAGGGTGCAGGTGGCCGAACCGGAACCGCCGCAAAGCTGGCATGTGCCCTGGACGGAACTGCAGGACCAGCTCGAGGCGCGCCCGAGGCCGCAACCGCAACCGCAACAGCAGGTCGATCCGGTGACGAATGCGATCAACACGGTGCTCGACGCTCTGTTCGGCGGCCCGATCCGGTAGGCACGGGTTGCCCCGATCGTGCTTCAGTTCAGGACCGCCTCGACCCGCCGGTTCAACTGGCGGCCTTCAGGCGTTGCGTTGCTGGCCCTGGGCGCAAGCCATCCCGCCCCTTCGGCGGCGATACGACGTCGGTCGGCGCCGAAACGGCTGACAAGGACGGATGCAACGGCCTCGGCGCGGCGTTTGGACAGGGCGATGTTTCCGGCAAGGCCGCCTTCGCTGTCGGTGTGTCCCACCAGGGTCAGCCGCGCCTCGGGGTTGGCTGCGAGGAACTCGGCCAGGGCAGCCAGCGAACCGAAGCCGGTGTCGGTCAGCGTGGCCGCGCCGGTGGCGAACTCCAGGTCGTCGAGCGCGACATGGCCCGCGGCGACAAGTCGCGCGATCAGGCCGTCCGGGTCGAAGGGGGCCTGCGGCGTGGGCTGTGCCGGCGGATCCCCGACCACCTCGGTCGTCGGTGTCGCGACCCCTGCTGCTGCCGCGTCGGGGCGGGTGATCCGGGTTATCTCGACATGCGCGGCGTCGGCGCTGCGGCTGATCAGGACACCGATGGCCCGGTCGTCGTCGCGCGCCGACAGGTAGCGGAAGTCACCCAGGCTGACATGCATGTCGGGTTCCGGCGTGACCGGCAGCCCGTAGCGGAATTCGAACCCGCCGCAGGCGCGGGTCTCGCAGGCAAAGACGGTTTGCCAGCCCGCGTCGCCGAGTTGCGCGGCAAGCAAGGCCAGTATGGCCTCGCTCGAGGCATCGCCGGGGATGCGCCAGGCTTCGGTGGTGGTGTGGCCCCCCTGCGCGACCCGCGGAACGCCGTCCGGCGTGGCGGGGCCCGCCGCCACCGCGCCGCCATCGCGCAGAGCGGTTCGGACGGCACCTTCGGGTAGCGCCAGCGAGGCCGCAAAAGCCGCGGGCGCGACCAATGCCGCCATGCAGACGAGGGCAAGGGCAGCCGGGCGGATCACGGCAATGTCCGGTGACGGTAGTGATATTTCGTCGTGGGAACGAAGCCCGCCGAGGCATAGAGTTGCCGTGCCGGCGTGTTTCCGACGGTGACCGCAAGCGCCAGCCAGCGCGCGCCCGCGTCCACCGCCCAGACCGCTGCCATGGCCAGCATGTGCCGGGCGGTTCCGCGGCGCCGCAGGTCTTCCGGGACCTGCGCGGCATGGATCATGGCGATGTCACCGGCCAGCGCGACGAAGGCGGTTCCGGCGGGCTGGTCGTTCGTCCGCCCGAGGATCGCGGTCTTCGGTCCCGCCACCCTGTCCATGATCGCGCGGCGCGCCGGGCCGATCCCGCCCTGGTCCCAGATCCGGTCCTGGATTCCGAGGGGCGGCCATGCCGCAAAGGCCGCAAGCCGGGGTGGAGCAATCGCAAGCGGGGCGGCCGGTGCCACGAGGATCAGGGTCGGGTCCTCGACGCCGTATCCCGCATCGGCCAGCAGGTCGTCGAGGGGTGCTTCGCCGTCGCGAACCTGCACCAGCGCGGGCTGGCCGAGCCTGGCCATCGCTTCCTCTGCCGTCGCCAGGTCGTCCGGGCCGACCCGCCCTTCGGCGGTTGCCGCCGACACCCGCTTACCGCCCCCGGCTCCGTCGCGGATGGTCCAGGGACCAACCTGCCGGCACGATCGCGGCGGCCAGGTTGCCGACAGGACGGCCATCAGTCGGCCCGCGTCCGGGATGGTCACGCCATCGCCTCGGGGAACAGCTGGACGAGCTCGGCCATCGCGGCATCGACGGCGCTGCCGTCGGCGCCGCGAATGACCAGCTGGGTGCCATAGACCCCGTCCCGGATGAAGGGATAGGATCCGAGGGCAAGAGCGGGATACCGCGCTGCCAGCGCACCCAGCGGCCCCGCAATTTCGCCCTCGGGGCGGTCCACCCGCAGGGTCTGCGACAGAAGCGGTTGCCCCCCCGTGAGGCGTGGCAGGAGGCCAGCAACCATCGCCTCGAAGACCGATGGCACGCCGGCCATCACATGCACGTTCCCGACCGAAAACCCGGGCGCACCCGAAACCGGGTTCTCGATCAGCACCGCACCTTCGGGGATGCGCGCCATGCGCTGCCGGGCGGGGGTGAACTCGGTGCCCATGGCGGTGTAGCGCGCGGCCAGGATGGCGCGGGCATCCTCGCGGATGTCGATGGGCAGGCCGAAGGCCGCGGCGATGGCATCGGCCGTGATGTCGTCGTGCGTCGGACCGATTCCGCCGGAAGTGAAGACATGGTCATGCGCGGTCCGCAGCGCCGTCACCGCGGCGACGATGGCGCCGTGGTCGTCAGCCACCACGCGGGCCTCGCGCAGGTCGATCCCCGCCCGCGCCAGGGCGCCGGCCAGGTGGTGCAGGTTCGAATCGCGCGTGCGGCCCGACAGGATCTCGTCCCCGATCACGAGCATGGCAGCGGTGGGATTGGGCATGGCGGTCCTCGCAGGTGGATTTGCGCACTATAGGCGCGCTGATGTCCGGGCTCCAGAACTGCCCTGCGGCTTCGACATGGCCAAGTATCCCGGGGTGAATTGCGCGCCCGAAGGGCGGGCAAGAGGGGCAGGGCCCCTTGCCCTTGCCGCTGGCCGCGTCAGAAAGGCACGATGCGCTTTGCCCGCCCCCTCGTTCCGGGACACCTGATCCGCCGCTGGAACCGCTTCCTGTGCGAAGTCGTGCTGGAGGGCGGAGGGGCGGTGACCGCCCATTGTCCGAACCCGGGCAGCATGATGGGGCTGGCCGACCCCGGGATGCGGGTCTGGATGGAAGGCAACGACGATCCGAAGCGGAAGCTGAAATGGGCCTGGCGCCTGGTCGAACTGCCCGGCGGCCATTGGGCGGGGATCGACACCGGGGTGCCGAATCGCGCCGTCGGCGAAGCGTTGCGGCAAGGGCGTGTGCCCGGACTGGAGGGCTATCCCACCATCCGGCCCGAGGTGCGCTATGGCACGAACAGCCGGGTGGACTGGCACCTGTCGGGACCCGGGCTGCCGGATGCCTGGGTCGAAGTGAAGAACGTGCACCTGCGCCGCAAGGGCGACTGGGCCGAGTTTCCCGACAGTGTCACCGCGCGGGGCACCAAGCACCTTCACGAGTTGTCTGCCCGGGTGGCCGCAGGCGACCGGGCGGTGATGCTCTATGTCGTGCAGCGCACCGACTGCACGGCGTTCCGCCTGGCCCCCGATCTTGATCCTGCCTATGCGCGCGCCTTTGATGCGGCCCGGGCGGCGGGGGTGGAAACGGTCGCCGTGGGCACGGCAATCTCGCCCCAGGGAGTGGACATTGCGCAGCCGCTGCCGGTCGATCCGGGGCGGCAGGCGCGCGATTGATCGCATGGTCTGGTCCTTTGCGCGGCCAGCCCCTATTTATCGGCGCATGAAACAGGAGACGACACGCGTGGACGATGGCCCCCGCGGCCGCCTGACCCGGGACGGCATCCGCATCCACGAGACCGAGGACTTCGTCGGCATGAGCCGGGCCGGGGCGCTGGCCGCGCGCCTGCTCGACGACATCGCCGGCCATGTCTTTCCGGGGCAGACCACGGGCGCGCTGGACGCGCTGATCGAAGCCTGGGTGGCCGAGGCGGGCGCGGTGTCGGCCACCATCGGCTACAAGGGCTACCGCCACGCGTCCTGCATCAGCGTGAACCATGTCGTCTGCCACGGCATTCCGGGATCGAAGGTGCCGGGCCGGTCGTCCGACGTGCTGGAGGATGGCGACATCCTGAACATCGACATCACCGTGGTCGTGGACGGCTGGTACGGGGATTCGAGCCGGATGTATGTGGCAGGTCGGCCGAAGCGGCATGCCGAGCGGCTGGTGCAGGTGACGCACGACGCGCTGATGAAGGGGATCGAGGCGGTGCGGCCCGGCAATACCTTCGGCGACATCGGGCACGCGATCCAGGCGCATGTGGAACGCCATGGCATGAGCGTGGTGCGCGACTTCTGCGGTCATGGCCTGGGTCGCGTGTTCCACGCGCCGCCGAACGTGCTGCACTATGGCCGCCCCGGCACCGGCCCGGTGCTGGAAGAGGGGATGTTCTTTACCATCGAGCCGATGGTGAACCTCGGACGCCCCGAGACACGGGTGCTGAAGGACGACTGGACGGCGATCACCGCCGACAGGACGCTGTCGGCGCAGTTCGAGCATTCCGTCGGCGTGACGGCCGACGGGGTGGACATCTTCACCCGTTCGCCCGCCGGGCGGTTCCACCCCACGCAAGTCTGATGCGGACGCGCGCGGCCTTTGGCCCCGCGCGACGCCTCTTCTCTCTCCGCCGGGCCTGTCGGCCCGGTCGGCTCGGGGCATGCCTCCGGCGGGGATACTTGGGGCATGTCGAAGCGGACAGGGGTCAGGCCGTGAGGAACCCCACCCAGGTGTCGCCCCAGCGGCGCTGGTCGGTCAGGGTCAGTCCCGGGGGCGGGGTCTGGGGCGCGCCCTCCTCCCAGACGATCGTGGCACCGGGGGCGATCCAGCCGCCCTTGAGCGCGGCGGCCAGAGCGACTTGGCCAAGGCCGCGGCCATAGGGCGGGTCGAGAAACACCAGGGTCGCGGGCGGGCTGTCGCAGGGTGGCAGGCGGGTGGCGTCGGCGCGCAAGAGCCGGGTGCGGTCGGCGGCCCCGCAGAGCGCGATGTTGGCGGCGATCAGGCGCGCCGCCGCGCGGCCGTCGTCCACCAGCGTGGCGTGGGCGGCCCCGCGCGACAGGGATTCCAGGGCCAGGGCGCCGGTTCCCGCGAAGAGGTCGAGCACGCGGGCATCGGTGACCGGGTCGCCGTGGCGGCCGCCCGTCAGGACGTTGAACAGGCTTTCGCGGACGCGGTCTGAGGTGGGGCGCAGGTGCGCGCCGGGTTCGCCCTTGCCCACAGGGGTCAGCGCGAGGCCGCGGTGCTGGCCTGCGATGATCCTCATGCTGCCTTCAGGAGCGCCTTGAGGTCGGTTGCCGCGTCCGCGATGGCGGCGGGGTCGGGGCTGCGGCCGACCTCGATCAGTCGTTTCCCGACCATGTAGGCACGGCTGTCGTTCAGCGCGTCCACGGCGATCAGGCGGGGGCCGATGTAATACCAGTGCGACCAGGCGCCCGCCTCGCCCTTGCGCACCACAATGCGGTCGGCGCCGGTGCCCAGCCCCGCGATCTGGAGTTTCGCGTCGTACTGGTCGGACCAGAACCAGGGTTTCGGGATATAGGCGATGGACTGCCCGAGGATCGTATCTGCGACCAACTCGCCCATGTCGATGGCGTTGCCCACGGATTCGAGCCGCATCTGACCGCCGCCGGGGGCCGGGAAGGACGCGCAGTCGCCTGCGGCGAGGATCGCGCGGTCGGAGGAGCGGCACTGTGCATCCACCGCGATGCCGTTTTCCACGGTCAGGCCCGTGGCTTCGGCGAGGCGCGTGTCGGGTGTGACGCCGATGCCAACGACCACGGCGTCTGCGGCGATCTCGGTGCCGTCGGCGAAGATCGCGCCGGTCACGCGGGTAGCGCCGGTCAGGCGGGCCAGGCCGGTGCCTTCGCGGATGTCCACGCCGTGCGCGGCGTGCAGCGCGCGCATGGCGGCGGCGGTTTCCGGGGCGGCGACGCGGCCGAGGATGCGCGGTGCCGCCTCGATCAGGGTGACCTCCATCCCCGATTTCCGGGCGACGGCGGCGGCCTCCAGCCCGATGTAGCCCCCGCCCACGACCAGGAGTCGACGACCCGGCGCGATGTCGGGGGCCATGCGGTCGACGTCCGCCAGGGTGCGCACGACATGGACCCCGGGCAGGTCGCCGCCGATCGCGGCGGGCAGGCGGCGGGGGATCGCGCCGGTCGCCAGCACAAGCGCGTCATAGGGGTGTGCTTCACCCCCCGCTGTCACGCTGCGCGCGGCGCGGTCGATCGCGGTCGCTGGGCTGCCCGTGACCAGGCGGATGGCGTTTTCGGCATACCAGGCCTTGGGCCGCAGCCAGAGCCGGTCCAGCGCCATCTCGCCCAACAGGTAGGCCTTGGACAGGGGCGGGCGCTGGTAGGGCAGATGGGGTTCGTCGCCGAGGATCGTGATCGCGCCCGCAAAACCCTGGGCGCGCAATCGCGCGGCGCAGGACTGCGCGGCCTGTCCGGCGCCCACGATGACGATGCGATCCATGGTCTGCCCCACTGGTCCCCGGCGCTGGCCGACCCTATAACGTGGTGCGACGACAACGCAAATCGGAACGAGGTACGACTGATGGCGATTTCTGCAGGGGACCGGTTGCCCGAGGCGACGCTGGTGCGGATCGGGGAAAGCGGCCCTGAACAGGTGGCCGTGGGCGATCTGACGAAGGGCCGCAAGGTGGTGATCTTCGCGGTGCCGGGGGCCTATACCCCCACCTGCCATTCCGCCCATGTGCCCAGCTTCATCCGCACGAAGGACGGCTTTGTTGCCAAGGGCGTGGACGAAATCGTCTGTGTGTCGGTCAACGACCCTTTCGTGATGAAGGCCTGGGGCGAGGCCACGGGGGCCACGGCCGCCGGGATCACGCTGCTGGCGGATGCGGAAGGCGCCTTCACGAAGGCCACGGGCCTTGATTTCTCGGCACCGCCGGTGGGGCTGATCGGGCGCTCCAAGCGCTATGCGCTGCTGGCCGAGGACGGCGTGGTGAAGGTGCTGCACCTGGAGGAAAGCCCCGGCACCTGCGAGATCTCGGGCGGCGAGGCGCTGCTGGCGGCGATCTGAGGGATTA
>CAYYOE010000037.1:0-16395 GCA_964473055.1 uncultured Rhodobacterales bacterium
ACCGCCACCACCGGCGCCATGCGGGTGGAGATGATCCAGAAGAACAGGTCCTTCTTTCCCCGGAACTCGATCCGCGACAGGCTGTAGGCCGCCATCGATCCGAACACGACCGCGATCACCGCCGACCCGCCCGCCGCGATCAGGCTGTTGGTCAGGTAGCGGCCGAAATTGTTGTCGGCGAACAGCGCCTCGTAGTGGCGGAACGTGGGCGTGAACTCGAAGAACACGCCGACCCCGCGCCAGTCGCCCACGGCAGGCAGGTTGAAGGCTTCGAGCAACTCCTTGAATGACGACACGAACATCACGAAGATCGGCAGAAGCGTCCAGACCAGATAGAAGGCCACGAACACCCCGCCCGCGATCCGCAGCGCGGTCATCAGGGGCGAGCGATACTCGACGACATCACGGCTGGCCATGGCTCAGCGCCCCTTTTTCGCTTTGGGCCCCTCGAAGGCCCGGACAAGGATCAGCCCAAGGATGATCGTGACGATCAGCAGCGTCAGCGCGATGGCGGCACCCCGGCCCAGGCGGAAGAAGCGGAACGAGACCTCGAACAGGTAGACCGGCAGGATCTTGGTCGCGTCGGCCGGGCCGCCGCCCGTCAGCACCAGGATCGCGTCGATGAAGCGGAAGTTGTCCATGAAGCGCAGCAGAACCGCGATCAGCAGGACCGGATAGAGGTTCGGCAGGATGATCGCAAAGAAGTTGCGGAAGGTCGATGCGCCGTCGACCATGTTGGCTTCCAGCTGGTCCTGCGGCACGCGCTTCAGCCCCGCAAGCGCGATCAGCGTGATCAGCGGCGTCCATTGCCACACATCCACCAGCACGATGGCGAACATGGCCGTGTCCGCACGCCCGAGAATTGACGCATCGCCTAGAATCCCCAGCGACTGCAACAGCCAGTGGTACCAGCCGAACGTGCCATTGTAGAGGAACAGCCAGACGAGCCCCGCAACGGCCGGTGCCATCATCATCGGCATCAGAAGGGCCGTGATCAGGAAGCGTTCGTAGCGCGACTTGTTCACGATCAACGCCAGCGTCACGCCGACCGTGACCTGGATCGAAAGACACATGAAGCTGTACTTGGCCAGCAGGATCCAGCCTTCGACAAAGCGTTCGTCGCCGAGCAGCCGGGTGTAGTTGCGCAGGCCCACCCATTCCTGCCGGTTCATGTCCACGTTCTGGAAGGACATGACGATCAGCCAGACGAACGGGTACAGCGAAATGAACGCAAGAATGGCGATCGCCGGCACCATCAGTGCAAAGTAGTAGCCGCGGCGCGCCGGACGATTGCGATGCCTTGGGGGCACCAGTTGGCTGGCGGCAGGCTGCGCCTCGACCTCGGTGGACAGCGCCCTGGCCCGAAACAGACCGTTGCCTTCGTCCTCGGACTTCGCCGGCCTGGATTGCGACGCCGCATTTGCAGCATTTACGATGGTCATCGGGCGCATTTCCTATCCGGTGCGGCCTTGGGCGACCACGTCGGACACATCTACAGACAAATGTGGGCCACCGACCGGGAGCGGGATCGGTGGCCCAAGGCGACGGGCCCTGTCAGACGTCGTTGAGATCGTCGAGCGACCGCTTGAGCCGCTGTGCGGTTTCGTCCGCCGACTGCTGGTTGGCCAGCAGGCGCTGGGTCTCGGACGCAAGGATCGAGTGATACTCGTTCGCGTTCGGGATCTTCGGACCAAGGACGTGGTGCGGGTCCTTGATGCCGTAGTCATAGACCGCGTCGAAGGTCAGCGCGTTCGGCATGGTCGTTGGCCGGCTGCGCGCCGCCTGGACCTCGGGCATGGCCAGCACGGACGACCGCGTGGGCGTGCCGCCCAGACCCGCGAGCACGTCGAACTGGACCTGACGAGACGTCGACCAGATCGCGAAGATATAGGCCGCGCGCTTCACGTCTTCGGATGCATTGGCGCTGATGCCGATGCCGCCGATGCCGCTGTTGGTGCCGTTCACAGCCAGTCCCCCTGCGGGCATCCAGGCAGGATCGCCCTTCGGGCAGGGCGCATAGGCGGTCCGCCCGCCGGCGGCGCGAGACGTGCTCTCGTCTTCCACCGATGCGGCGAACTCGTGGTACTGCACCTGCATCGCGATCTGCCCCGCCTGGTACACGGTATTCAGTTCCAGTGTCCCGTTGGCCAGGTTGTCGGGGTGCGAGACATCGGCCATCTCCTTGAATTTCTCGAGCATCAGGACCGACTGCGCATCGCCCCAGTTCGTCGGGCCCGGGTCGCGGCTGCCGATCTTGTCGTCGATGTCCCAGTCCAGCCACTGGCCGTGCGAGTACATCAGTCGCTGGATATCCAGCTGCGTCGTCCAGGCGAAGTTGCCCTGGTGCTGGGCATAACCGAAGGGTACATCCTCGCCGGACTCGCGCAGCGCCTTGAAGAAGGTCGCTATATCCAGCACCTGCTTCCATGTGGTGTCGGCGGTGAACTCCAGCCGATAGCCGTATTCCTGCTCGAAGAGCGGCGAATACTGCTCGAACAGATCCTGGCGATAGAAGGTGCAGGCCACAGCGCTGTCGTAGGGCAGCGCGATGACCCGGCCCTCGTCGTAGTAGACGCCGGCAACCGTCAGGAAGTTCGGCTCCCACGTATCCTCGCCATAGCCTTCGGGGTCCTGCGGCAGCGTCTCGTCGCCGAACATCGGCGAGAGGTCGGCATAGAAGTCGGCAAAGGGGGCGCCGATCGGCTTGTCCTGGACGTATTGCAGCGGATAGTCGGCCCGGCCGCTGCGCAGGTCGATCCCGGCGCGCTGCTGCACCACGGGCAGGTCGTCCGTCAGGATCTCGACCTCGATCCCGGTCAGATCATAGAACGTCTTGATGTTCTCGCGGATGGCGAAAGATGGCGGCGTGTTCTCGGACAGGAAAACAAGTTTCGAGCCGGCGTACTGCTTCCACTTCGCCTCGTCCGAGGACTGGGCCTGCACCGGCGAATGCATGATCACCGAGTTCAGGCCGACGGCGAGGGATCCCGTTCCGAGCATGGCGGCGCCGGCACCACCAAGTTCAAGAAACTTCCGCCGGTTCACGCGCTTGTACAGCGCATTCCTGGGTTTGTAGAACATCTGTCATCCTCCCTGATGTCACTGGAACGGTTGGACGGCCACTTGTTTCCGCAGCTTTGTCCGTCGGGGGGCATGATTCCCCTGTCCAGATCACGGTAGCGAAGGAAAGCCAGACTTGTAAATTATTTTCTTCAAACCCTTCGGTCACGTTCCTTCCTGTCCGCCAGTCGGGGATTTCCGAGAGAAAACGGTAGCAAGGCTTTCAACTGGGCGCTAACGTTTGCTGCAGTAGCCGCCCGGCCATGTAAATTCTTTCCTTTGGGGCCGGCGCCAGCCGCAACCCGGATCAGGCCGACTGTCTGCCGGGCGGCATAATGCAAAAGGGAGGAAAAGTTGCTCGATCAAGACATCTCTGGCCAGGCGAGCGCCGTACTGGACGCGCTGAGCAGGGCACTGGAAGCCGGCGACATCGACGCCGCGGTCGCTTTGTTCGAACCCGATGGCTTCTGGCGCGACCTTGTCGCCTTCACCTGGAACATCCACACCGCCGAGGGCCATGACGCGATCCGCGCGATGCTGCATGCGCAACTTTCCGCCACCGCCCCTTCGAACTGGCGCCTGGCTGAAGGCGAGACCGTGACCGAGGACGGCGGCGTGACCACGGCCTGGTTTGCCTTCGACACTGCAGTCTCGCGCGGCTACGGCCTGATGCGCCTGCGCGACGGCAAGATCTGGACGATGCTGACCTCGATGGTCGAACTCAAGGGCCACGAGGAGCCCAAGGGCCATGCCCGGCCGCTGGGCGCCCTGCATGGCACCGAAAAACACCGCACCACCTGGGCCGAGGACCGCGAGGCCGAGGCGCGCGAATTGGGCTATACCCGCCAGCCCCATGTGGTGATCGTGGGCGGCGGCCAGGGCGGCATCGCGCTGGGCGCGCGGCTGCGCGTCCTGGGCGTGCCGACCATCATCATCGAGAAGAACGAACGCCCCGGCGACAGCTGGCGCAAGCGCTACAAGTCGCTCTGCCTGCATGACCCGGTCTGGTACGACCACCTGCCCTACATCAAGTTCCCCGACACCTGGCCCGTGTTCAGCCCGAAGGACAAGATCGGCGACTGGCTGGAGATGTACACCCGGGTGATGGAGCTGAACTACTGGACGAAGACCACCTGCAAGTCCGCGAAGTACGACGAAAAGACCGGCGAATGGACCGTCGTCGTGGACCGCGACGGGCAGGAGGTCACGCTGCGCCCCAAGGAACTGGTGCTGGCCACCGGCATGTCGGGCAAGGCGAACATGCCCAGCTACCCCGGCATGGACCGTTTCAAGGGCGACCAGCACCATTCCTCGAAACACCCCGGCCCGGATGCCTACCGCGGCAAGAAGGCGGTGGTGATCGGGTCCAACAACTCGGCCCACGACATCTGCGCGGCGCTCTGGGAAGGCGACGTGGACGTGACGATGGTGCAGCGGTCCACCACGCACATCGTGCGGTCCGAACCGCTGATGGAACTGGGCCTCGGGTCGCTGTACTCCGAGGAAGCGGTGCGCGCCGGTGTGACGACCGAGAAGGCCGACCTGATCTTCGCCTCGATCCCCTACGCGATCCTGGCCGACTTCCAGAAGCCGATCTACGACGAGATCCGGGTGCGTGACGCAGACTTCTATGCCGGGCTGGAAAAGGCCGGGTTCCGGCTGGACTGGGGCGCGGATGATTCCGGGCTGTTCATGAAGTACCTGCGCCGGGGGTCAGGCTACTACATCGACATCGGCGCGAGCCAGATGATCATCGACGGCAAGATCAAGCTGGCGCATGGCCAGGTGAAGGAGATTGTCGAGGATGGCGTGGTACTGGAGGACGGCACGCATCTGCCCGCCGACGTGATCGTCTATGCCACGGGCTATGGGTCGATGAACGGTTGGGCGGCCGACCTGATCGGGCTGGACGTGGCCGACCGCGTGGGCAAGTGCTGGGGCCTGGGGTCGGACACGCCCAAGGATCCGGGGCCCTGGGTGGGCGAAGAGCGCAACATGTGGAAGCCGACGCAGCAGCCCGGCCTGTGGTTCCACGGCGGCAACCTGCACCAGTCGCGCCACTACAGCCAGTTCCTGGCCTTGCAACTGAAGGCGCGGCAGGTCGGTATTCCGACGCCTGTGTTCGGCCTGCCCCCGACCTACCACAAGAGCTGACCGGCGGACGGCAAGATCGGGGACGGCGGCTGCGCCGTCCCTGCCCGGGCCCGGGGTGGCATGACCGCGACAAGGGCTGCCCGCGGTGTCGCCGCCGACCGCAAGGTTCGGCAACGGGCGATCCCGAGGTGCCCGTGCGCCGCCGTGAACTGGTCGACGCGCGCTGCCGGATGCAACCTCAGCAGGCCAACCGGTTGCGCAGCGTCGTGACGTTCAGATCGTTTCCGATGGCGCAATGGACTGTTCACACGTCTCTCGGCGGTGCCGTCTCTTCGGGTGCAGCCCCTGTTTGCGCCAGAAAACGCAGGCTTGGCCAAGTGCAAGCGACTTCGTGGCGGCGTGCACGCGCGGCTGCCATGGCGTCACCGCTGTCTCTTTCGAATTTCCACGAATATTAGTCATTCTTATGCCACATTAGGGGTGCTACATTCTCCCCATGAGGCGACGTGAACGGTGCTCTGTTTCTGGTGAAGTCGCGAGTGGCTCTGGTGCGGTCGGCGGATGCAAGGTTTCCGTGTAAGTGGTTCTGGTCGGCCCACCACAGCGCATGACCAAGGTGGACAAGTGTCCATGAAGTTCCGGCAGGTCTGTCCGGATGTTGGGGTGAAGAGTGAATGGTTGACCGCATAGACGACAGCGATGGCTCGGGCGCCACGGGCCATCGTGACAAACCGCAAGTCGACGACTGGGCTTTTGCGACCCGTCGCGTCAAGGACGTGGCCCGAGATCGCCACCTGTCAGTTCCAGACCTGGGCACGACTCGCCGATACTTCGGCGAACGCGTCTCGGGCCCGTGGGCCTGATCCGTGGCGATGCTGGGCAGTCCCCAAATCGTGCGGTCTTGCGACGCGGACCATGACAAGGCCGAGTTGCCACGGCACCGCCAGGCCGCCCTTCCGACACCGGGCAGCGGTCGCATGAGCCCGGGCAGGCCGGATTTGGCGCCGGCACTGGCGCGGGCCGACTGGCTGGAAAGGGCACTGTCCCGGCTTCCCGACGTGGACCGGGATGGCGCCTGGCAATCCGTGGTCCATCAGCGACACGCCCGTCGACAGGCAGAGTTCGCGCTCGCAGCCAACCTTCGAAGCCTGCAGATGGGGTGTGCCACGATCGCGATGTCCGAGACTGCAGGAACGTCGATCCGCATGTTCGGGATCCGCACGTCGAGCATCGACGGGTTTGGAGAGGCGTGCCGGCTCTGGATCGAAACGGCGCGGCGCCAGGCATCCTCGGACGGGTAGGGGCGTGATCCCTTCGGAACCAGCAGGCCATGACGGTTCTCCCGTCCTTCGCGCTTGACCCGGCCATCTGCGCCAGGGCCGCAACCTTCGTCCTTCCCGTGGTGTCCTTCTGCGCCCTGCACCGGCCCGTCGCCCAGCGCATTGTCTGCAATCGGGCGTTGCGGATGCAGGTCGAACCTGTCCGCCACACGTCAAGCCATCCTGCGCCCCGACCCCGCCTGGACGCGGCGGTTCGATCGCGTCGCCCAACCGATTGCCGCCGCGTCCCGCCCGATTGACAGTGCCCGGAAACCGCGCCACCTCATGGGTCCCTGACGACCCCAGCGGAGCGCTCCATGTCCATTCCCCAGACCGGCGGCGGTCCGATCGAGAACGTCGGCCAGCTGGTCGATTACCTGGCCGCCGGGTCCAAGCCCAGGGCCGACTGGCGCATCGGCACGGAACACGAGAAGTTCGGCTATTGCCGCGACACGCTGCGCCCGCTGCCCTACGACGGCGCGCGGTCGGTGCGGGCCGTGCTCGAAGGCCTGCGCGACCGCTATGGCTGGACGCCGGTCATGGAAGGCGACCACATCATCGGACTGGTGAAGGACGGCGCCAACGTCAGCCTCGAACCGGGCGGACAGCTGGAACTGTCGGGCGCGCCGCTGGAGACCATCCACCAGACCTGCGACGAGGTGAACACCCACCTGCGCGAGGTGCGGTCCGTCGCCGATCAGATCGGCGTGGGCTTCATCGGGCTGGGGGCGGCGCCGATCTGGACGCACGGCCAGATGCCGGTGATGCCCAAGGGCCGCTACGGCCTGATGACGCGCTACATGCAAAGCGTCGGCACCCACGGGCTGCAGATGATGTATCGCACCTGCACCGTGCAGGTGAACCTCGACTTCGGGTCCGAGGCCGACATGGTGCAGAAACTGCGCGTGGCGCTGGCCCTGCAACCCGTCGCCACCGCGCTGTTCGCCAATTCGCCCTTCTTCGAAAGCCGACCGAACGGGCACAAGTCGTGGCGGTCCCGCATCTGGCGCGACCTCGACCCGGCACGCACCGGCACCCTGCCCTTCGTGTTCGACGACGGCTTCGGGTTCGAGCAGTACGTCGACTACGCCCTCGATGTGCCGATGTACTTCGTCTACCGCGACGGCCGCTACATCGACGCGCTGGGCCAGTCGTTTCGCGATTTCCTGAACGGCCGCCTGCCCGCCCTGCCGGGCGAGGTGCCAACCCTGTCGGACTTCGCCGATCACCTGACGACGATCTTCCCCGAGGCGCGCCTGAAGAAGTTCATCGAGATGCGGGGCGCCGATGGCGGCCCGTGGCGGCGGCTGTGTGCCCTGCCCGCGCTTTGGGTGGGCCTGATCTACGACCAGGGCGCGCTGGACGCGGCGTGGGATCTGGCCAAGGGGTGGGACCTGGAAACGCGCGAGGCCCTGCGCGTTGCGGCATCGGTCGACGGTCTGCAGGCGGAAATCCACGGTGTGCGGATGCACGACCTCGCGCGCGAGGTGGTGGCCATCGCCGAGGCGGGCCTGAAGGCCCGCGCCCGGCCCGGCGCGGGCGGCATGATCCCGGACGAGACCCATTTCCTCGCCGCGCTGAAGGAGACGGTGGAAACCGGCATCACACCCGCCGACGAGCTGCTCGCACGGTATCATGGCGACTGGGCGGGCGAACTGTCCCGGATCTACGCCGACTACAGCTACTGAGCGGCCTGAACGCAAGGACGGGCGGGACTAGGCCCGCCCCACCCTTCGTTCAGGCGGCTTCGGGCACGAAATCCAGACTCGACCCGTTGATGCAATGCAGGATCTGCCCCTCGACCAGAAGGATATGGCCCATGTGACTGCCGCAGCGACGGCAGTGCACCTCGGTCGCCGCGACAAGCTCCAGTCCCATCTGGTCCTGCACGCCCTGCGGCCAGTCGATCGCCATCAACAGCGCGTTCGGCCCGGACTGGCGGAAGAAGGCCCACCGCTTGTCCAGGACGACCTTCCATCGGCTTGAATAGATCGGCAGGCCGCAGCCCCGGCAGGCGTAGGTGCCTTCGCGCGTCTCGTTCCAGTTCGGGCTGGTGCCCTGCGCCTCGGTGCCGCCCCGGCGCAGGATTCGGAAATCGTGCTCGCCCAACTGTGCAAGCCACTCGGCATCGGATTTCTGGATCTCATAGGGGTAACCGTCGGCACCGGGGATAACGTCCGCCCGGGCGGGGCGCACCGCCAGCGCTGCGGGAAGTGCGGCCAGCATGGCGGACGCGCGGGACAGCAGACGGCGGCGGGAAAAGGTTTCGATCGTGGACATGGCGAGGCTCCCTTGGCTGGATGGCGCCAGTTTGCGCCATGGGAGGGCTCACAGGGTTGTCACGGCGGCGTGCCTCACGCCGATGTGGTCCTTGCGGGGAAAATGGACCGAATGACCGAAGGATCGGACAAACGGCCGGGTGTTTTCGCCAAAGCGCGGGGCGGCATGTTTCAGCCGCCCCTGTCGTTCAGGGCTTGCGACCGACCGGCGGCACGGAACTGGCGGCGTAGCGGCCCGTGTCGGGCGCGGGCGCGGCCCAGCCGCCGCCACCGCCAGGCGACGCCAGTGGATCCGGTCCGAACCGGTTCGGACCCGGCGTGCCGCGCGTGACAAACCAGACGATCAGCACGATCAGGCCGATCAGCGGGATCAGGATGATCAGATACCACCAGCCCGAACGGTCGAGGTCGTGCAGCCGCCGGACCGCGACCGACAGGGCGGGCAGGAACAGACCCAGCGCCACCGCCACGTTGATCAGGCCCGCGCCCCCGGTGATCGCATCCAGGATTTCGCCCCCGATGCTGGCGAGGAATGCGAACAGGGTCCAATACCAGTATTCCGACCGGGCCGCGCGGCCCGAGAATGTGACGTAGTTGCGAAAGCCGCTCTGGATCGCTTCGGTAAAGCCCATTGTCCCTCTCCGTCCCCGGGTGTTGTGGGGCTTCCGCGTGTCAGGTCTTCTGCCCGATCTTCGGTTCCGTCCCGTCCTTCAGCCGTTTCACGTTCGCGCCGTGTCGATGATAGATCAAGAGGCAGAGAATGGTGGAGATCAGCAGCCCCTCGCCATAGTCGAAGATCAGCGTGAAGACCGGCGACAGCGCCGCCGCGACGATCGCCGCCATCGAGGAATAGCGCGTGACCGCCGCCGTCAGCAGCCAGGACAGCGCCGCCAGCGCGCCCACCGGCGGTGACAGCGCAAGCATGACCCCGAAGAAGGTCGCCACGCCCTTGCCGCCCTTGAAGCGCAGCCAGACCGGGAAAAGGTGGCCGAGGAACGCCCCCAGGCCCGCCACCTGTGCCGCGTCCTCGCCCCCGCTGACAACGGCCCGGGCGATCAGCACCGCGGCGGCCCCCTTGGCGCCGTCCAGCAGCAAGGTTCCGGCCGCCGCCGCCTTGCTGCCGGTCCGCAGCACGTTGGTCGCCCCGATGTTGCCCGACCCGATCGCGCGCGGGTCGGCCAGCCCCAGGGCCCGCGTCAACACGAGGCCAAAGGGGATCGACCCCAGCAGATACCCCATGGCCGCCAACGCCAGGAGCGTCAGCGGATCATTCACGAACCACGGCATGCGTCACGACTCTCCGAACACCTGCGCGCCCGCCACGAAGGTCGCACGCACCTTTCCCTGCATTCTCTGCAGGTCAAAGGGGGTATTCTTCGATTTGGACCGGAGTGTGGCACGGTCGAGCACGAAGGGCGCGTCGGCATCGAACAGCACAAGGTCGGCTGGCGCCCCTGCCGCCAGGCGCCCTTGCGGAAGGCCCAGCCGACGCGCCGGGTTCAACGCCAGCGCCGCGAACAGCTGCGGCAGGGTCAGGTCGCCCGCATGGTAAAGGCGCATCGCCGCGGGCAGGATCGTCTCCAACCCCACGGCCCCCGGCGCGGCCACCTCGAACGGCAAGCGCTTGTCCTCTTCGTCCTGGGGGGTGTGGAAGCTGCCGATCACGTCGATCAGCCCGTCGGCCACCGCCTGGACCGTGGCGCGGCGGTCATCCTCGGACCGCAAGGGCGGCGTCACGCGGAAGAAGCTGCGCCAGTCGCCCACGTCGATCTCGTTCAACGTTAGGTGGTGGATCGAGGTGCCTGCGGTGACGTCGAGCCCCGCCTTGCGCGCGCGGGCCAGTGCGGGCAGGGCCGCGGCGGTGGTGATCTGGTCGAAATGCAGCCGGACGCCCGTCATCTCGGCCAGCGCCAGGTCGCGCTCCACGCCCATCCGTTCGGCCATGGCGGGCACCGTGGGCAGCCCGCGCAACGCGGCGAACTTGCCAGAGGTGGCGGCGGCGCCTTCGGACAGGCCGGGGTCCTGCGGGTGGGTGACGATCAGCGCACCGAGGGACCGGGCATAGGTCAGGCAGCGGGTCAGCACCTTGGTGTTGCGGGTGACATGGGTGCCGTCGGTGAAGGCCACCGCGCCCGCGTCCATCAGGAACGCGATCTCGACCATCTCGCGCCCTTCGCGCGCACGGGTCAGCGCGGCCTGCGGCACGACACGGACAAGCGACGCTTCGCGCGCGCGTCGGGCGACGAACTCCAGCGCCTCGGGCGTGTCGATCGGTGGGTGGGTATCGGGGCGGGTGACGATGGTCGTCACACCCCCGGCGGCGGCGGCAAGACCCGCCGACCGGAAGCTTTCCTTGTGCCGCTCGCCCGGTTCGCCGACCTTCACCCCCCAGTCCACGATACCCGGCGCCAGACACAGGCCGGTGCCGTCGATCACCCGCGCGGCGCGGGGGGCGGGGGCGTTGAGTGCGGCGATGACGCCCCCTGCCAGCGTGATGGGCCCGGGGCGGTCGGTGCCGGTTTCGGGGTCGATCAGCCGGGCATTCCGGATATGGACCGTGTCGGTCATGCCTGCCCCCGCTGGATGCGCCGCACGAGGTCATAGACCTGGCGCGCGTCGGGACCGAGGTGGGTAAAGCCGTGCCGTGTGCGCGTGCTGCCTTGATCATGCGCCGCGAAACCGCGGGAAATCCAGATCGCCGCGGGCGGGCCTTCGTCGAGGGTTGCGTGGGTGTCGGGGCCGAGCGGATAGCTGCGCAGGCCGCGTCGCCCGAGCCAGGCGGTGGCGATGATCGCGCGGCGGTCGGTCAGCGTGTAGGTCGTGGCCCGACGCCGCCAGACGCCAAACGGGATGCCCCCGGTGGCAAGGTTCACACCAAGGAATACGAACGCGAGCCCCGCCAGCGGCATGACAAGCGCCATCAGCCCGTTCGGAACACCGGTGCGCAACACCCCCACCGTCCAGATCAGGGCGAAGACCGCAAAGACCGTGCCGAAGGCGACGCGACGTGGGTTCGACAGATCGGCCCGCATCTCGCTGTCCGGGCGGCCCTGCCAAAGAACCCGCTCGCCTGGATCGAGGATGCCCTCCCATCCGGGGGGCACGGCGGCGGCGGTGGGGGAGGGTGATCCTGTTGGCGGCGGCGGCGGGGGGGGCATCGCGGCGTTCATGCGGCCCTCCGTGCCTTGAGGTTCTGCGCAAGCAGGTCCATCGCGGCCATGCGCACCGCCACGCCCATTTCCACCTGCTCCTGGATTACGGAACGGTTGATGTCGTCGGCGAGCATGCCGTCGATCTCCACCCCGCGGTTCATCGGCCCCGGGTGCATAACGATGGCATCCTCGGCAGCGTGCCGCAGCTTGTCGGCGTCGAGACCATAGCGGTGGAAGTACTCGCGTTCGGACGGGATGAAGGCGCCGTCCATGCGTTCCTTTTGCAGCCGCAGCATCATCACCACATCGGCGCCGCGCAGCCCTGCGGCCATGTCCTCGAACACCTCGACCCCCCAGTCGCGGATGCCCGCGGGCATCAGGGTGGGCGGGCCGATGACGCGGATGCGGCTTTCCATCTTTCCGAGCAGGTGGATGTTCGACCGGGCGACGCGGCTGTGGGCGATGTCGCCGCAGATGGCCACCGTCAGGCGGTGCAGCCGCCCCTTGCGGCGGCGGATGGTGAGGGCATCCAGCAACGCCTGGGTCGGGTGTTCGTGGCGCCCGTCACCGGCGTTGAGGACGGCACAATCGACCTTCTGCGCCAGAAGATGCACCGCGCCTGAATGCGGGTGGCGCACGACCAGAAGGTCGGGGCGCATGGCGTTCAGAGTCAGTGCGGTGTCGATCAGCGTCTCGCCCTTCTTCACCGACGAATGCGCCACCTGCATCGACATCACGTCCGCCCCCAGCCGCTTGCCCGCCAGTTCGAACGACGCCTGGGTGCGGGTCGAGGCCTCGAAGAACATGTTGATCTGGGTAAGGCCTGCCAGCGCATCGGCGTGCTTGACCTCGGCGCGGTTGAGATCCGCGTATCGGTCGGCGAGGTCGAGCAGGGCGGTGATCTCGGTCGGCGCGAGTGGCGCGATGCCGAGGAGATGGGACTGGCTGAAGGTCATCGGCGGCGGCGAGTCCCCGAGTGGTGGCAGGGGTGGTGTAGCGCATGGGTCCGGTGGTGGTCCAGCGAGACGCATGTAGACAGGGGGCTGTCTGCCCCCTGCGCCCTGCGCGGTCCGCGCAGGGCTACCCCCGAGGATATTTGGATCATGTCGAAGCAGAAGGGTTCTTTTGGGGGGCGACATGATCCGGTAGTGTCCCCGCGATGATCCATGAACCTCCCCCCGAGGCGGCGCTGGCCGCGCTCGTCTGGCAGATCGAACTGGGCGCGGACGAGTGCATCGGCGAGGTGCCGGTGAACCGGTTCGAGGCGGCGACGCCACTGCCGCTTCCGGTGGCGGCGCACGCTGTGCCAGCGGTCCCGGTCGTCGCGTCTGCGAGGGGCGCGGTCGCTGCTGAAATCGATCCGGCCGCAGTGTCCGAGGCGGCGGCGGCGGGGGCCGGGTCGCTGGAGGCTTTGCGGGACGCGCTGGCGGCCTATCCGCATTGCGATCTGCGCGAGGGCGCGAAGTCGCTGGTCTTTGCCGATGGCGATCCGGCGGCGCGGGTGATGATCGTGGGCGAGGCGCCTGGACGTGACGAGGATATCGAAGGGCGGCCCTTCGTGGGTCGGGCGGGGCAGATGCTCGACCGGATGCTGGCCGCCGTTGGGCTGGGCCGGACGCATCCCGATCCCGCGCGGGCGGTCTACATCACCAATGTCCTGCCCTGGCGGCCGCCGCAGAACCGCGACCCTGCGCCCGCGGAGGTGGCGATGATGCTGCCGTTCCTGCGCCGGCATGTGGACCTGGTGGCCCCGGATCTGCTGGTGCTGATGGGCAATCATGCCTGTTCCGCGATCCTCGGGCAGAAGGGGATCACCCGGCTGCGCGGGCAGTGGATGCAGGCGCTGGGTCGGCCGGCGCTGCCGATGCTGCACCCGGCCTATCTGCTGCGCACCCCGTCCGCCAAGCGCGAGGCCTGGGCCGACTGGCTGGCGCTGGCCGCACGCCTGCGCGAAACCGGAGGAAGACTGCGATGACCTTCGATCTGCCCCGCCGCTATGACGACACCCGCCCGCTCGAACCGGTGCGGTTCGCCGTGCTGACCGTGTCGGACACGCGCACCCCGGCCGACGACCGGTCGGGCGACACGCTGGTCGAGCGGATCGCGGGTGCGGGGCATGTCCTGGCCGCGCGGGACATCGTGCGGGACGAACGCGACCGGATCGCCGGGCGGCTGCGGGACTGGATCGCCGATTCGGGCGTCGATGCGGTGCTGACCACCGGCGGCACCGGCCTGACCGGGCGCGATGTGACCGTGGAGGCGCATCGCGACGTGTACGAAAAGGAGATCGAGGCCTTTGCCGTGCTGTTCACGCTGATCTCGGCGGCGAAGATCGGCACCTCGGCGATCCAGTCCCGCGCCTGCGCGGGCGTTGCGGGCGGCACCTATCTGTTCGCGCTGCCCGGAAGCCCCGGCGCCTGCCGCGATGCCTGGGACGAGATCCTTGAGCCGCAATTCGACCTGCGGCACCGGCCCTGCAATTTCGTCGAGATCATGCCGCGGCTGGAGGAACACCGCCGCAAGTGACCGGGGCGCAAGTGACGGTCATTCCAGCCGGAGGTCGGCGAAATCGCCCTGGCCCTGGTCCGAAATGAAGCGCACCGTGTTGCCACTGACGAGAACCGCCTGACAGTTGTCTCCAAGATTGCGCTGCCCCCAGAACAGACTGCGGCAGAAATAGCTGCCGTCCCAGGCCCATTCGCCTGAAACCGGGCGGCCGAAGGCACTTCCCTCGATCCGGCCCTGGGGCGAGACCGTCAGTTCGATCCCGAAGCGCTTGAGCTTCTTCGAGGTGATCAGGTCCACAAAGCGCGACTGTTCGCGCACCTGTTCGAAGGCGTTGGCGTCGGATGCGACAGCCAGTGTCACGGCGATGGCGGCGGCAAGCACAGCACGCATGGGTCGTCTCCACTGGTTCCCGTTTGCCTGAGGATACGCTCCGGGCCGCGGGATGGATCACCTAAAGCCCGAGGACATCCATCATATCATACTGCCCAGGGGGCTGGGACACACCCCATAGCGCCGCGCGCAGGGCTCCCTTGGCATAAAGTTGCCGATCGGTGGCGATGTGGCGCAGCACAATCCGCTCGCCCGCGCCCGCGAAGATGACGTCGTGTTCACCGACGATGTCGCCGCCACGGATGGACGAAAACCCGATGGCGCCGGGGCGACGCGCCCCGGTGATGCCGTCCCGGCCGCGGTCGGACATTTCGGACAGCGCGACCCCTCGACCGTCCGCTGCCGACTGGCCCAGCATCAGCGCGGTGCCGGACGGCGCATCGACCTTGGCGCGATGGTGCGTCTCGACGATCTCGATGTCGAAATCCCCGCCCAGACGCTCGGCCACAATCCGCGTCAGCTTCACCAGCAGGTTCACGCCAAGGCTCATGTTGCCCGCGCGGACGATCACCGCGTGGTGGCTGGCCGCCTCGATCCGGACGAGGTCCGCCTCGTCCAGTCCGGTGGTGCCGATGACGTGCACGCATCGCGCCTGGGCGGCAAGTGCGGCATACTCGAGCGTCGCGGCGGGCGCGGTGAAATCGAGCACGGCAGCGGCTTGCGCGAAGGCGGGCAAGGGGTCGTCCGTCACGGTCACGCCCAGGGGCGCGCCGCCCATCGCCTCGCCCGCGTCACGGCCGATCCAGGGGTGGCCGGGCCGGTCCAGCGCCGCGATCAGCCGGGCCTGGCCCGATGCCGCCACCGTGCGCATCAACATCTGCCCCATGCGCCCCGAGGCACCCGTCACCACAATCCCCGGCAGGTCCGTCATTGCCGCACTCCTCTGCTGTGTTCGCCTTACCGCCGGGGCATGGCGCGCAACAACCCCTTCGGTTGCGAAACCGTCCGGCGCGGCGTATGTGCCCCGCCATGGCACGCCACCCCGACACCCCCGGTTCCGGTCCCTCGCAGCGGCAGTTGCGCGTGGGCGAATTGATCCGCCGCACCCTGTCCGAAGTGCTGCAGCGGGGCGATATCCACGATCCCGACCTGAATGCCATGTCGATCACCGTGGGCGAGGTGCGCGCCTCGCCCGACCTGAAGGTCGCCACCGCCTTCGTCCTGCCGCTGGGCGGCGGCAACCGCGAGGCCGCGATCGCGGCGCTGGCCCGCAACAAGCACGAATTGCGCCGCCATGTGGCCCGCGCCCTGACGCTGAAGTTCGCCCCCGACCTGCGGTTCCGCATCGACGACACCTTCGACCGTCTGGATGACGCGCGGCGGATCTTTTCCGACGAACGCGTGCGGCGCGACGTCGAGAAGGAGTAGGCGCATGGGGCGCGGACGCAAGGGTCGGGCGATCACCGGCTGGCTGGTTGTGGACAAGCCCGCGGGCATCGGGTCGACCGACGTGGTCACCCGCGTGCGCCGCGCGCTCGATGCCGCCAAGGCGGGGCACGCGGGCACGCTCGACCCCGCCGCCACCGGCGTGTTGGCCGTGGCGCTGGGCGAGGCGACCAAGACCGTGCCCTATGTGGCCGACGCGCTGAAGTG
>CAYYOE010000038.1:0-16353 GCA_964473055.1 uncultured Rhodobacterales bacterium
CGAGATCTATGGCGAAAACACCCGCCGGTCCCTACAGGGCGGCGCAGGCGTGAAGCTCTACCTCACCCCGTCCGAGCAGAAGACCATCGAGGAGCTGAGCCAGGCCGTGGGCAAGACCACCAAGCGCGTGATCACCCGCTCCCGCGCGGTCGGGCGCAACCCGTTCGAGGGGCGCAGCGTCTCCGAGCGGACCGAGGACACGCCGCTTCTGACGGAAGACCAGGCCCGGCGCATGGACCTCGACGAGGTGATCCTCGTGATCGACGCGCAGATGCCGATCCGGGCGCGGCGGATCAAGTATTTCGAGGACCCGGCGCTAAAGGCGCTGCACACCGGTCAGGCGGGGAGTTTCCCGTACCCTGATGAGGACGGGCTGCGGCGGGATCGGCAGATGACCGAGACGCGGGAGACGGTCGAGAAGCTGAAGCTGGAATTGCAGGCGGTGCGGGCGGCTGCAGGGGCCCAGGGGCCTGAGGCAAATGCACTGCCCCAAGCGGCTCAATCTGCCTCGCAAGAGCCGCTCGATCCCACGCCTGCGCCCTCGGGGCGGGCGCGAGGGAGGGCTGCACGGGCAGCTGCGGGTCGCGCAGGGTCAGATCAGCTGTCCTTCGATCTGGCCGGGCTGGGGATCAAAGAGGCCGACACTTCAGTATTGACGGCAGCTGTTCAGACAACGCGGGCGATCATCGCGGAACATGGGCGATCTAAGGCTCGTCATGTACGCCCCCAAAAATCAGGTACTCCGACAGCAAATTAGCGTATCGCAACGCCGGTTCATGCTCACGCTCAACCAGAGCCATCAATCGAAATTGATTTAGCCCCTCACGACCGGCCGGCGTCCTATCCCTTCACCGCACCTGCGGTCATGCCGCTGACGATAAAACGGTTGGCGGTCAGCGCGAACACGATCACTGGCGCTATCACGAGCACAGCATAGGCCGCGATGATGCCGTATTCGGCCCCTGCCTCCGCCCCGCCCAGAAACCGCGTGATCCCCACCGTCAGGGGTTGCGCGTTGCTGCCCGCCAGAAACAGTGCGAAGAGGTATTCGTTCCACGAGATGATGAAGACCAGAATGGCGAGCGCGATCACGCCCGAGCGCACGACCGGCAGCGAGACGTTCCAGAACAGGTTCCAGGGCGTGCATCCATCGACGATGCCCGCCTCTTCCAACTCTTGCGGGACGGTGTCGAAGAACCCCACGAGCATCCACGTCGCAAAGGGGATGTGGATCGACAGATGAGCCAGCAAGAGCCCCGTGCGCGATCCCGACAGTCCAAGGTTCACGAAGATGAGGAACATCGGCAGCGCCAGCACCACGTAAGGAATGAAGCGCATCGCTAGCACCCCGTAGGACACCGCCGCGCGCGCCCGGCCCGAGATTTTGGTCAGCCCGTAGGCCAGCGGCACGCAGACCACCAGCGTGATGACCACGGCCGAAACCGAGATGATCAGCGAATTGGTGAAGAAGAACCAGAAATCGCCGCGCGAAAAGGCCTGCGCGAAATTGTCGAGGGTGAAGTCGCGCAAGAGCAGCAGATCCATCGGGCTGCGGAACAGCGCCGTGCTGTTGAGGCTGGCCGCAAGCAGCATGACCGGCGGCAGAAGCGAGATGACCAACCAGATCGCCAGCAGGGCATGCACGAGCCAGATCGCGCCGCGTTTTCTCATCCGGGCGGACATCATGCCTCGGCCCTCCCTGTCTTGCGGTAGAGCGTGATGTAGACCCAGGCCGCGACGGCCATGATCACGAACATGGTGAAGGCTATGGTGTTGGCCATCCCCATATCCTGATTGGCGATGCCGCGGTTGTAGGCGAAGATCGACATGACCGTCGTGGCCCGGCCCGGTCCGCCCCCGGTCAGCGCCCAGATCATGTCGAACTCGCGGAAGGCCGAGGTGATGATGATGATCGACACGAAGAGGATATGCGGCCGCAGGATCGGCAAGATGATGTACCACAGCGCCTGAAACGGGCCTGCGCCATCGACGCGGCCTGCCTCGTGCAGCTCGTCGGGGATGGTGGTGAGGGCGGCGTAGAACACCAGAACCGCCAGCGGGATCAGGTGCCAGGAATTGGTGATGGTGGCGGCCAGAAGCGCAGTTTCCCGGTCAAGCAGCCAGTAGGGCTGCGGGCCGCCGAACAGATCTAGGATCGAATTGATGACGCCTGTGTCCTGCTGCCAGATAAAGAATTTCCACGCAATGCCGCCGACGATCGGGGTCATCACGAAGGGGATCAGGAACAGGGCGACCCAGAAGGGGCGGAATTTCACTTGCCGTGCGTTGAGCAGGAAGGCGATCAGGATGCCGAAGCCCACCGACAGCACCAGACAGCCCAGCGTGAAGATCGCCGTGATCCGCAGCGCGTTGACATAGAGCGGATCGGCAAAGGCGCGGCGGTAGTTCTCGAAGCCGACGAAGGTCTTGGTGTCGAAGGCATAAAGGAACACGTCTTGCAGGCTGTAGCTGAAGCCCAGAACCAGCGGCGTGCCGACGACCGCGACCATCAGCGTCAGCCCCGGCAGGATGAACCACCAGCCGCGTGTGAACTTGTCGCGCCGTTGCGCCATGGGTCATGCCCCCCGTAAATGGGTGTCCGGGCGGGAGGATCCCGCCCGGAACGTTCATGTCACTGGATGTAGCCCGCCCGGCGGAAGGCATCATTCATGCCTTCGACCCAGCGGGTCTGCGCCTGCTCGGCCGTCAAATCGCCCGAGAAGACATCGGTGATGAAATCGGTGGTGCCGTTCCACATGACCGAGCCGTATTCGGGGATGCCTTGACGGATAAAGACCGATTGCAGCACTTGCTCATAGGCGGGCAGGAACTCGGGGTAGTAGGGGCGCAGGTTGCGCAGCTCTTCGCTGGCGAAATGCCCTGCGGTCGAGAACTGCTCCGACTGGCGGCCCCATTCGACCTCGTTCTCCTGCAGCATCCAGTGCAGGAAGTCGAAAGCGGCCTCGGCATTGGGCGTGTCGAAGACGAAGACGCCGCCACCGCCAAGGAAGGGGGTGCCTTGCGTATAGCCGGCAAGGTTGCCCTCCCAGACGGGAAGCGGGCTGTAGCCGGTGTTGCCGGCTGCGTCACCGCCTTCGGCCTCGACGGTGCCGACGCCCTGCGGCCACATGGTCGCGGTGGCCAGACGGCCGTCACGGAACATCTCGAGCCCTTCGAGGAAGCCCCAGTTCTGCGCTTCGCGCGGCGCGGTGTTCTGCGCCAGATCGACGAAATATTCCGCCGCCTCGACGACGATGGGATTGTCGACATCGGGGGTGAAATTCTCGTCCCAGCCGGACACGCCGGTGGAATAGAGCACGACGATGAAGCTGCGGGTGATGCCTGCACCGGCCCCCAGCGCGTCGGCCCAGCCATAGACGTCATGTTCCAGCGTTTCGCCCGCGAGCATCTCGCCCTCTTCACGGGTGAAGAAACCTGCGACCTCGCGCAGTTCGGCCCAGGTGTCGGGCACCTCGAGCGGGCGGCCGAATTCGGCCTCGAAGGCCGCCTGCTCGTCGGGATGGCCGAACCAGTCGCTGCGCACGATCAGCATCGGAGCGGCCGGCGTGGTCGGCACGGCGATGATCTCGCCCGGCCGGGCGTCGGAGCGCATGTGGCTGTCCACGATCAGCGGCGGATAGGCGTCGATGTCGAAACCCGTCGCCTCGATATAGGGTGTCAGGTCGACGACATGATCGACAAAGGTGCCGAACCAGCCGGGGCTGTGATAGCCCAGATCCCAGCGGCCGGTGCCGCCGATGGCCTCGATCGACATCTGGTCGCGCAGCTGGTTGGGTGGCAGGATTTCCCCGATCACGCGGATGCCGGTCTGTTCCTCGTAGAGCGGCGCGAAATAGTTGATGACGGCATCGGCTTCGGCACCGGGGTGCAGCGCCCAGCGGATCGTCACATCCTGTGCCGTGGCCGTCGTGGCCAGCGTCATGCCAAGGGCCATGGCCCCGGCGATCACGCCGTTTCTGGTCTGGTCTGTCATTTTGTCGTTCCTCCTCCTGTGGATCAATCTTGGCCTCTGGCGGCTCAATTCAGCCGCGTTTCGGTCTTGGGGTCGAACAGATGGACGCGGCCCGGGGTGGGCGCGACCGTGATGGTCTGGTCGGGCGCAAGATCGTGGCGTTCGCGCAGCACGACGGTGAACGGCGCAGTGCCCAGTCGTGCGCCGATCAGGATTTCGGCGCCGGTGGGTTCCACGATGGAGACCTGCGCGCGCAGCCCGTCGGCGGCCATCACCAGATCCTCGGGCCGGATGCCCACGCGCACTGCTTGCTCCTCTGCCAGGCTCACCCCCTCCGGCACGGCCAGACGCTGCCCATCGGCCAGCACCAGCGCGCCGCCCGCCACTGTGGCGTCAAGGAAATTCATCGAGGGCGAGCCAATGAATCCAGCCACGAACAGGTTTTCCGGGCGGTCATACAACTCCAGCGGGGCGCCCGCCTGTTTGACGACGCCGTCATGCATGACCACGATGATATCGGCCATGGTCATCGCCTCGATCTGGTCATGGGTGACATAGACGGTGGTGACCTTGAGGCGTTGGTGAAGTTGCTTGATCTCGGCCCGCATCTGTACGCGGAGTTTCGCGTCGAGGTTCGACAAGGGCTCGTCGAACAAGAACACCTGCGGGTTGCGCACGATGGCGCGGCCCATGGCGACGCGCTGCCGCTGGCCGCCCGACAATTGCCGCGGATAGCGGTCGAGCAGCGCCTCGAGGTTCAGGATACCGGCGGCATTGGCCACACGCGACGCGATCTCGGCCTTGTCCACGCCCGCCAGTTTCAGGGCAAAGCCCATATTCTGCGCCACGGTCATGTGGGGATAAAGCCCGTAGTTCTGGAACACCATGGCGATATCGCGATCCTTGGGGGCCATGTCGTTGACCTCCTGACCGCCGATGCGGATGGAGCCGCCGGTCACATCCTCGAGCCCTGCGATCAGGCGCAGCAGCGTGGATTTCCCGCAGCCCGAGGGCCCAACCAGCACGACGAAAGCGCCATCCGCGATTTCCACGTCGATGCTGTGGATCACGCGGACATCGCCAAAATGTTTCTCGACCCTCTGGATGCTGACGCCCGACATGCCTTGCCTGCCCTTATCTAAACTGTTTCGACGCCACCGGACCCGAGGGTCAGATGCGCGGGCGCACTGTGCGCGATGACGTGTTTCGCGTTGACGATGTCATTGCCCTCGGCCCTTGCCTGGGCTTCAACCAGCGACAGCCCATAGGTCAGCCAGCGGGCGACCAGCCGGGCGCGCAGCTCGGACAGGGGCACCGACAGGAACACGGTCAGATCGAACAGATCCGCCAGGTCTGACCAGACCCGGTCTTGCAACAGCAGGTAGTTTCCCTCGACCACGACCAGCGGCGTTCCCGCGGCCAGCACGCCCGCATCGGGCACCGTGGCGTCAAGCGCGCGGTCGAACAGCGGATACCGGACCGGGCCAGTGTCAGTCCTGATCTTGCGGATCAGCGCGACGAAGGCTTCGGCGTCGAAGGTCTGCGGCGCGCCCTTGACCGCGCGCAAGCCGCGCGCATCGAGGTCGGCGTTGTCGAGATGGTAGCCGTCCATCGGCACCAGCGCCGCCGCCGCCGCCCCGTCACGCGCGACCACCGCATCGACGAGGTCGGCGGCAAGGGTGGATTTCCCCGAGGCCGGCGCGCCCGCGATGGCAACAAGGGTTCTGTTGCCCGCGCGGTTCATGGCGTCGACCCGCGACAGGATCGCGGCAATGTCACCGTTGTGCAAAACATCCTCCCGCGTCGCATGGGGCGGCTTGCTGATACCGCTCTGACGACACATTTCCCTTGGCCCGCAGGTAGCAGCCGGGGTGCGGGCGAGTCAATAATAACTTGGTTATGAATTAGGAAGTCATTGCTTTGGGTTTCCCTCGACAGTAATCATCGTGCGTGATGCATCTACAGGTGACGGCAGGCACACCATGGAACGGATCGTGCGCAACAGGCCAACCCATCACTCGGAGGGTTCAGACTTCGCCATGAAGGGTTCCAACCAGACTACTGTCAGGGATCACAATGAACGGCTTGTGCTGCATCTGATCCGCCGCCATGGCGCCATGACCAAGGCGGATGCCACCCGCGAAACCGGGCTGTCGCCCAACGCGATCTCGATGATCTTCAATGCGCTGGAGCAAGACAACCTCTTGTTGCGGGACGCGCCCCTGCGAGGTCGCATCGGGCAACCCTCGGTGCCGCTGCGGCTCAATCCGCAGGCGCATCACTATCTCGGGCTCAAGATCGGGCGGCGCAGCTTCGACATGGTGATTGCCGATTTCTGCGGATCGGTTCAGGAGCGGCGCACCGGTGCGATAGACTACCCCACACCGGTCCGGACACGCAGCTTCATCAAGGCCGAACTGCCCGGTCTGCTCAGGTCGGCCCGCCTGAAACGGCCGCAGATCGCCGGTACCGGGATTGCGATGCCGACCGCCCTTTGGGAATGGCTGGACGACTTCGAGGGCGCGACACAGGAAATGGAGGCGTGGCGCGATTTTGACGCTGAGCGGGAACTGGGCAACGTCCTGCCGGGCCCGATCCTGGTCGAAAACGACGCGACGGCGGCCTGTCGGGCCGATTGGACCTTTGGCATGCGACCAGATCGCCCGGACAGTGTCTATTTCTTCGTCGGCACCTTCATTGGCGGTGGCATCGTCCTGAACGGCAGCGTGTTCAAGGGCTGCTTCGGCAACGCGGGCGGGTTCGGGCCGTTGCGCATCCCCGACGAACCGGGCGGCACGCGGCTGATCGACCATGCATCGCTGATGACGCTGGAGCGGATGCTTGCCGCCGATGGGCGCCCCGTCGCAGGCGGTGTGTTTCCGGAAGAAGATTGGAGCGCCCTCGAACCGGTCCTGACCGATTGGATCGAGCGGGCCGGGCGCAGCCTTGCCCATGCCATCGTCTCTACCGCTGCCGTCATCGATTTCGAGCAGGTCATCCTCGACGGCGCCTTCCCCGACACCGTCAGAACGCGGCTGCGCGACGCGGTCGCGGCGCATTTCGACACACTCGACAGGCAAGGCATCCTGCAACCCGCGATCCTGACCGGCCACCTGGGCGATGTCGCAAGGGCGGTCGGCGCAGCCGCCCTGCACATCACCTCGCGCTACATGGTCGAGCGCGGGATGACGACAAGGGCGGCCACCTGACAGACCTTGCGCTGACCGGCGATGCTCAGATCAGGGGGTAGCTTCCACCGTAATGCCTGTCCGGGTAATCCCGGTGCAGGGCAAGATCGGCCGGGCCAAAGCGGGGGCCTGCGAAATTGTGCTGGTGCCAATAGGGGTAGATCAGCGGCAGTCGGCTGACATCGTTCAGGCTTTGAAGATCACCGGGCGACAGGGTCAGGTCGGTCGCGCCGAAATTCTCGATGAACTGCGCCTCGGTCCGGCCGCCGACGACAAGCGAACTGATCGCGGGCCGTGTCAACAGCCAGGCCAGCGCCACCTGTGCGGGCGTCGCGCCGCGCGCCTGCGCAATCTCGACCAGGGCATCGACGATGGACCAGAGCCGTTCGGTGTCGCGGATCGGCGGCTCGTTCCAGCCCGATGCCTGCCGCGAGCCTTTGGGCGGCTCCGCCCCGCGGCGATGCTTGCCGGTCAGAAGGCCAGCGGCCAGCGGGCTCCAGACCAGCAAGCCCAGACCCTGATCCACCGACAAGGGCAACAGTTCGTATTCGGCCTCGCGGGCCTCTAGCGTGTAGTGGATTTGCTGCGTCACGAAGCGCGTCGCCAGCCGCGCATCGGCGGCGGCCAGCGATTTCATCACATGCCAGCCGGAATAGTTGGAGCAGCCGATGTAGCGCACCTTGCCCTGCTGTACGAGGGTGTCGAGCGCGGCCATCTTTTCCTCGACCGGGGTCGTGCCGTCCCATTCGTGCATGTAGTAGATGTCGATGTGATCCCGGCGCAGGCGCTTCAGCGACCGTTCGCATTCACGGATCAGGTGCCAGCGCGACACGCCCTCGTCATTCGGACCCGCGCCGATGCGCATCCGCGCCTTGGAGGTGATGAGGATATCATCCTGCAGCCCCTCCAGCACCTCGCCCACGATCTCCTCGGACCGGCCGGTGGAATACATGTTGGCGGTGTCGAAAAGGTTCACCCCGTGATCGATGCATAGATCGACAAGGCGCTTAGCCTCGGCCACGCCTTGATTGCCGACCATGCCGAAGGGCCCCTCGCCCCCGAAGGTAAAGGTGCCCATGGTGATCGCGGAAACCTTCAGCCCGCTTCGTCCAAGTGTCCTGTAGTGCATTGCGTTCCTTCCTTGCGGGCGCGCTCAGTCGCGCGACTGCACCCCGTAGCTGGCGAAGCCCTTGGCGACGGTGGCGATTTCAGCCTCGGACAACAGATGCCCGCCGCCGATCTGCAAGACGTGCCAGTATTGATGTGCCAGCGCCTCCAGCTCGAAGGCCAGCCATGTCGTCCGGGTCAGGTCGGCCCCCACAGTCAGCATCCCGTGGTTGGCCATCAGGCAGCCGTTCATCGCGCCCATCGCCGACAGGATCGCCGTGCTCAATTCGGCGGTGCCGTAGCAGGCGTAATCGCAGCACGGGATTTCCATGCCACCGAAGGCCGCGATCATGTAATGGATCGCCGGGATGGGTTTGCGCGCAATGGCGAGGATCGTGGAAAACTCCGCATGGGTATGCACAACCGCGCCGATCTCGGGCCGGGCGCGCATCAGGTCGAGGTGAAAGCGCCATTCGGACGAGGGTTTCATCGGCCCCTCCCAGGTGCCGTAATCGCCCTCAAGCGGCATCACCGCGATCATCTCGGGGCTAAGGTCGGTGTAGGGCACGGCCGAGGGCGTGATCAGCATCCCCTCCCCCATCCTTGCCGAGACATTGCCCGACGCGCCACGGTTCAGGCCGCGAGCGTCAAGCTCCTTGCAGCGCGCGACGATTTCGGCGCGCAGGCTGGCTTCGGTCATGGTGTTTCCTTTCCTGAGGTCTTGTCGGATCGCATGTGTTGGCCCAGTCCAGCCCAGACCGGCGGAAGGGCCGTTCGTGTCGCGTGATAGGCGTCGAACCGTGCCGCGCGCATGGCCACGGCGGTCGCTTCGGGTTTCTCCAGCGTGCCGAGCCGCGGCGTGACCCAGGTGGCGATGCAGGCCGCCATGTCGGGCTGCGCCCCGGTGGCGACGGCGGCGATCATCGCCGCACCTGCCGCGCCCGCCTCCTCGCGCAGCGCCTGTCGGACTGGGGCGCCAAGCGCCTCGGCCATCACACGCCGCACCCCGTCCGACCGCGCCGCGCCACCGCACAGGCGCACCTCTGACGGCAGGCCGCCCATCGCCCCGTAGCAATCGCGCGCCGCCATCCCCAGCCCCTCGACCACGCCGCGCACCAGATCGGGGTAGCCATGGCCGGTGTTCAGGCCGATGAAACTTGCGCTTGCCCGCGCGTCGACGAAGGGGCCGCGCTCGCCCGCGGGCGAGATATAAGGATGGTAAAGCGGTGGGGTGGTGTCGTGCGTCAGCCAATTCTCCAGCAGCGCCATCAGGTCCGGGGCCGCCTGCCCGCACTCAGCCACCAGATCGCGGCCCAGCCCAATCACCCAGTCAAGGTTCAGCGTGCCCGACATGTTGGTCTGCATCTGCGCCACATGACCCGGAACAGGCAGGACAAGAACATAGCCACCGGGCGCGCCATCAAGCTGCACGTCCTCGGCCCGCATCCCCTTCATGTGGACACCCGTGGAACCCAGGATCGTGCAGCCGAACCCCTGCCCTCCCTCGATCACGCCTGACCCCAGCGCAGTACAGGCGGCATCGAGATACCCCAAGGATACCGGCAATCCGGCGGGCAGCCCAGAGGCCTGTGCCGCAGCTGCGGTCAGCGGATGGGTGGTGGTCGCCCCATCCACGATCGGCGGCAGAAGCGGGCGCAGATCCTCGAGACCGAGGGCCGCAAGGACTGTGTCGTCATAGGTCCGCGTGCGGAAGTCACCGAAGGTGAAACAGGCCTCGCAAGGGTCGGACGCGCGCACGCCGGTCAGTTGCAGGTAGAGCCAATCCTTGCAGTGAAAGACGGTCTCCGCGCGGGTCAGCGCGTCGGGCATCGCGCTGCGCATCCAGTTGAGCTGTGCGCCCTGCTGGCAGGCAGTGATGCCGGTTCCCGTGGACCTGAACCGCGCGCGGTCGGCGGCGCTGTCCACGAAACCCGCGACCCAATCCGCCGCCCGCCGGTCAAGCCAAAGCAGACCGTCGCAGACCGGCTGGCCCGCCCGGTCGATCAGCACCGTCCCATCGCCTTGCGCCGTCACTCCAAGCGCCACCACACGGGTCGCATCGGGACCGAGCCGCGCCACGAGGTCGCGCAGGACCGCAGCGCAATCGGACCAGAGGCGCCGCATGTCCATGGTCGCGCCACCATCTGGCGTTGTGTCATGGGTGTTGCGGCATCCTGCACTGGCGATCTCGGTCCCGTCGGTGGCAAAGGCGACCGCCTTGATCATCGACGTGCCTGCATCAAGCCCTATGATCACGCCATGGGGCATGGCACCCCATCGCCTTGACAATTGTCACAATATGTTGACATTCGTTGAACATGACCGTCGACAAAGACACCGAGATACGCCGCCGCTCGGCCCGCCCGCAACGGGGCGACGCATTGGTGGAAGCGGCATGGCTTTACTACCATGAGGCGCTGAACCAGAGCGAGGTGGCCGAGCGCATGGGTGTCAGCCGGGCGACGGTCGTCAACTACCTGCAAGAAGCGCGGGCCTCGGGCTTGATCAAGGTGACACTGGCCGAGGAGCCGTTCGACCGTCACCGCCTGTCGCTGGCCTTGTGCGCGCGGTTCGGGCTGCAACAGGCCCGCGTGATGCCCACAGGGGCCACCGGGCCCGAGACCTTGGCACGCGTGGCGCGTGGCGCCGCCGACTGGCTGGTGTCGCTGCTCGTGCCGGGCGACAGGCTGGGCGTAGCCTGGGGCCAGACGGTTTTCGAGGTGGCCGAGCAGATGGACCCGTCCGCCATCGAAGGTCTGGAGGTGCTGCAGCTTGTGGGCTCCGTGCCCAGCCCCTTCGGCTTCACGGCAGAGGCCTGCACGACGAACCTTGCGCGCAAGCTGTCGGCCACCTGCACCAACCTGTTCGCGCCTGCGATCCTGTCCTCGGCTGCGAACGCCGATCTTTTGCGGGCCGAACCGATCATCGCCGGGCAGTTGCAGCGGCTCAAGACCTGCAACAAGGCGATCTTTGCGGCGGGGTCCTGCCTGCCCGACAGCCACATCGTCGGCGCTGGTGTCGCCACGCTGGACGATCTGTACAGCTATGTGGAGGCCGGTGCGCAGGCGGTGCTGTGCGGACGTTTTGTGGCGGGATCGGGGGCGCATGTCAGCGGCGACCTCGATCAGCGCATCATCGGCGTGACGCCCCATGAATTGCGTGGGCTTGAGATGGGGCTTTTGGTGTCTTGCGGCCCCGAAAAGGTCGAACCGATGCGCGCGGTGATGCAGGGCGGTTATGCAACGCATCTCGTCACCGACCACGACACCGCCGAAGCGCTTGTCGCCGGGGTTTGAGCGCGACTTCCGCCCTGCCGCCCGGCCCGCAGTCATTCCGCCGCCCTTGCCGCATGTTCTGGAAACATCGCGGCGAGCCCCTCGGCGCTGGCAGGTGCGATGCCGCGTTCGGTGATTAGCCCCGTGACCAGCCGTGCGGGCGTCACGTCAAACGCGGGGTTGGCGCCCGGTGTAGCATCGGGCGAGATCTGCACCTGCGCCACCCGGCCTTGCGCATTGCGCCCCCAGAGTTTCGTCACCTCGTCGCCGCTGCGTTCCTCGATCGGGATCTCGGCCAGACCGTCGCGCACCCGCCAGTCGATCGTGGGGGACGGCAGCGCGACGTAAAAGGGCACGCCATTGTCATGCGCCGCGAGCGCCTTGAGATAGGTGCCGATCTTGTTGCAGACATCGCCATTGGCGGTGGTGCGGTCGGTGCCCACGATGCAAAGATCAACCTGCCCGTGCTGCATCAGATGCCCGCCCGCATTGTCCACGATCAGGTGATGGGGAATGCCGTGGCTGGCCATTTCCCAAGCGGTCAGATGCGCGCCCTGATTGCGCGGCCGCGTCTCGTCCACCCAGACATGCACGTCGATTCCACGCGCCACCGCCTGATAGATCGGCGAAGTCGCGGTGCCCCAATCCACCGTCGCCAGCCAGCCCGCGTTGCAATGGGTCAGGATGTTGACCGGGCCGGATTTCTGCGCCGCGATGGCCTCGATCAGGGCCACGCCATGCGCGCCGATCCGGCGGTTGATCTCCACATCCTCGTCGCAGATCGCAGCGGCCCGCGCATAGGCCGCCGCTGCCCGGTCGGCGGGCGGCAAGGGTGCCAGCACCGCGCGCATGTCGTCGAGCGCCCAACGCAGGTTGATCGCCGTGGGCCGGGTGGCGTGCAGCACGTCATAGGCCTGCGCCAGCGCGGCATCGCTGGGGTCCGCCGCCATCTGCAAGGCCATGCCATAGGCCGCCGTCGCCCCGATCAATGGCGCGCCGCGCACCCACATGTCGCGGATCGCCACCGCCGCCTGATCCATCGTGGTCAGATCGACGACCGGGAATTCGTGCGGCAGGCGCGTCTGGTCGATGATCTGCACCGTGCGTCCGTCAGACCCGAGCCAGATGGAGCGGTAGGGGGTGCCGTTGACCTTCATGAAAGATCCTCCGTTTCGATCCTTTGCGCCAGCGCGCATACCGCGCCGATGCCCGGAATGGTGGCGCGGTTGACCGCCAGTTCGCGGCCCAGGGCCAGTGCGCGCCGTTCGGCTACAACGCGCTTGCCCTCGTCCGCGATGCTTTCCAGATCCTCGATATGGGCCAATCCCAAGATGCGGCGGTGCATCTCGACCCCGCAAAATCCCAGCGTATCGGCCCAGATCCGGCTCAGAAGGCGGCCCAGTGCCTGTTCCGCGCCGATGACGTCGCCCTGATCTTCGTAGAGCGTGCGGGCGTAAAGGATGCCTGTGCGCTCTGTCCGCCAGAGCCGGGTAAACTCGGCGACGAAAACCTCCCATGTCTCGGTCGTCATCGTCAGTAGCCAACGGCGGTAATCGTCGCGCGCGCCTGGTGTCTCCTCGTGGCCCGATTGCGCAAAATATCCCATCAGGAAATTCGCCAGCAGCATGCCGATGTCGAAGCCGAAGGGGGCGTAGACGGCAAACTCCGGGTCGATGACCTGCGTGTCCTCGGCCGTCACCATGATCGAGCCGGAATGCAGGTCGCCATGCGCCAGTGTCTCGGCGTGGCTGACGAAGGCCAGCTTCATCTCCTGCGCGGCGACCTTCATGTCGCGGTCGGCGCGCAGTCTCGTAACCCAAGGGTCGAGGCCGGGCGTGTGCCGGTTCATCGCCGCCGCGAAATAGGGATCGGTGAACACGAGGTTCTCGGTGATGTCGCAGAGCGCCACATTGTCGGAAAACAGTGCCAGATCGGCGCGCACATCCGCCGCCTTCATCGACAGATGCGAGCCGCGAAACAGCGTGCGGGCAAGGAAAAGCCCCATGTCCCGCCCGAGGTTGGGGTGGATGTCGCCCGCGATGATGCTCTTGCGCAAGATCACATGCGGGCTGAGGTAGCGCATCACGACCAGCGCCTGCGCCTCGTCGAAATGATGGACCTCGGGCACCCGGCCGGGGTCGCGCGCGGCCTGCCGGATCAGCGCGTTATATTCGAAAAAGCACCGCTTGATCGGCAGCGGCCAGCTGTCGCCCACCAGCCGAACGTAAGGCAGCGCCTGCTTGACCACCAGCGCGCCCTTGGGACTTTCGACGATGAACACGAGGTTCAGGTTGCCGTCGCCCACCTCGCGCACCTGCCAGGTGCCCGTATCGGCGCCAAGCCGGTCGGTGACGGCAGCCACATCGGCCAGCCGCGCGCGCAGCGTGTCGGCGGTGAAGGCCACATAACCATCGGGAATGTCCAGCGTCATGGTCAGATCAACCCGTATTGCCGGGCCTTTCCGCGCAGGAACGGCAGGCCGTTGTCCATGACTTCCGCGAAATTCTCGGCCACCGGGCGCCAGACGGCGAGGCCATAGCCGACCTCGGGCGGCATGTTGATGAAGCTTTCCATCGCCAGCCCGCCGGTAAACCCGATGGCCTTGAGCGTGGCGTGGATCTCGTCCCAGTCGCAGGTGCCCCAGCCCGGCGTGCCGCGGTCGGATTCCGACAGATGGATGTATTTCAGGTGATCGCGCCCGATGATGATGCCGTTGCCGGCCCCCTTTTCCTCGATGTTCATGTGATAGGTGTCGAGATGCAGGAACATGTTGTCGGCCCCCACCCGTTCGATCATGTCAACGCCCTGCTGGGCGGTGTTGATCAGGTGGTTCTCGTAGCGGTTCACCGGCTCGATCCCGAACAGGATGCCGCGCGATTTCGCGTGTTTCGCCGCCCCCTCCAACGCGCGGGCGATGTTGTCGTATTCGGCTTGGGTCGGCGGCACGCCGGTGCGCTGACCGATCCCGCCATAGGTCACGCCCGACAGCGCCTCGCAGCCCATCTCGGCGGTGGTGTCGATCGCGACCTTCAGGTGCTCGATGGCCCCCTCGGGATTGACGGAGGCCCAACAGGCTTCCGGCAGGCCCAGCGAACAGACGCCCCGGATCTGGTGCTTCTCCAGTAACACGCGGGTGTGGGCGGCATCGACGATGGCGGTATTCAGGAGCGCGATCTCGATGAAATCCATCTTGTAAGCCGCCGCCGCAGGGATCGTGCGTTCGGCCCCGGCCCTGTCCCAATGCATCGTCCACATGCTTGTGTGAACCCCGAAACCTTCCATCGCTCAGCCCCTTTTGTGTGCTTGCAGACCTTGCAGCATGTGGCGAAAAGCCAGCATGCCGGGGTCATCCAGACCTTTTGATTTCTCGCCGAAGATGCGCGCGCGCCCGATCCGCGCCTCCTGCCCGCGCATCGCGTCCATCGTCGCGTTCACGGCCTCCGCCATGGAGTCGAGGATCGCCTGGGGGTCTTCCAACCCCTCGGCGGCGGTTGCGGCGGCATGCAGGGCATCCAGCACGGTCTTGTCGCCCAGATCGGCCTTGCCGCGGGTGCGCATCATCTCGAAGGCGGTCATGACCAGCCCCGGCACGTCTGACCATGGGACGGCATCGCGCCCCTTGGTCGCCTTGGCCGCCGCCATCAGACCTGTGGCAGTCAGCGTCCCGAAACTGGACCCGGAGGTGCGGGTGAGCCCTTGCGCCACCTGCATCAGCGCCATGCCAATATCATCGGGCAGATCAGGCAGGATCGCCATGACCTCACGGCCGCCACGGACCATCGTGACACCGAGATCTCCGTCGCCCAATTGCCCGTCGAGCGTGTTGAGCGCATCCGCCGCGCCCTCCATGTGGGCGGCGATGCGGGCCAGACCCGCAGCAAGCGTGTCGCGCGTCAGCATCTCAGACCGTCCAGAAGGCGCAATCGCAGGGCGCTTTCAGCCAGCCCTCGAGCTCGTCGTCCAGATGGCACAGCGTGATGGACGCGCCGGCCATTTCCATCGAGGTGGCGTAGCGGCCGACCAGAGGCATCACGATCTCGGCCCCGGCGGCCTCCAGCCGTCGCTTGACGATGCGGTAAAGGATGTAGAGCTCCTCGGGCGGGGTCGCGCCAAGGCTGTTGACCATGACCGAGACCTTGCCCGTCGCGGGCCGATCTTGCAGAAGAATATCCAGCATCTCCTCAGCGATGGCGTCGGCGGGCTTGAGCTTGCCCCGCCAGACGCCGGGTTCGCCATGGATGCCCATGCCCATTTCCATCTCGTCTTCGCCCAGCGTGAAGGTGGGCTTTCCCGCCTGCGGCACGATGCAGGGCGAGAGCGCGAAACCGACCGAGCGGCAGGCATCGGCGGCGCGCTGCGCGGCGTCGGTCACGCCTGCCAGATCCAGCCCCGCCTCGGCGGCCGCACCGGCGATCTTGAAGGCATAGACCAAGCCGCCCACGCCGCGCCGCTTTTCGGCCTCGGCCGGTTTGGCGGAGGCGACGTCATCGGCCAGCAGCACGGTGGTGCAGACGATATCCTCCATCTCGACGATGTCGCCTGCCATGTCGAAATTCATGATGTCGCCGCCGTAATTGCCATACAGGCGCAGCACCCCTGCCCCGCCATTGGCGACACGGATCGCATCGGCCATCTGATCGACCGACGGGCTGGCAAAGACATCGCCGATGGCGCAGGCATCCAGCAGGCCGGGGCCGACGTAGCCGGTAAAGACCGGCAGGTGACCCGAACCGCCGCCGGTGACGATGCCGACCTTGCCATGACGGATAGGTTTCGCGCGGGCGATGACGCGGCCCTGCGCGCCGGTCTG
>CAYYOE010000039.1:0-2020 GCA_964473055.1 uncultured Rhodobacterales bacterium
GGCACCTGCGAGATCTCGGGCGGCGAGGCGCTGCTGGCGGCGATCTGAGGGATTACGGGCGCGCCCGGGCCTGGCGGCGCAATCGCTCGGCCCGGCCCTGCCAGGCGCGCTCGGCCCGTTCTCCCAGCCAGACGGCCGGGTTCTCCTCGGCGATCCGGCGGAATACCTCTTCGCCCAGGGCGTTGCGCAGCCGGAAGCAGACCTCGCGCTCCGACAGGTGTTCCTGGCGGGTCATGTAGTAGTCCGAGCCGAACAGGACCCGGCGGCGCAGCCGTTCCGACCGGTCGTCGTCGCCGGTCAGGAACAGGCGCAGGAAGGGAATGAACTCGTCGAACTGGAACATCGTGTAGGAGATGTCGGTCCAGAGGCCGGGCCAGCGGCCGGACCCGATCATGTCGCAGATTGTGCGGACCCAGTTGCCGTCTCCCTTGCGCGGGTCGGAGGGGAAAAGGTCGGGGCAGGCGTAGGCGGCCCAGTCGTCCTGTCCGCCGAAGTGCGCCAGACAGACCCGCAGGCGCGGAAAACGCCGCATCACCGGTTCCCAGGCCTGCGGCGCCGACAGCCGGTCGCCCAGCGCAGGCGCGATGCCCTGCCCAGTCATTCCGCCGCGCGAACAATGCGTCATCACCGGAAGGCCGCGTGCCTCCAGCAGGGGATAGACCCGGTCCATCAGGACGGGATGGTCAGGGGCGTAGCCGAGGCGCGGATAGACCTTGAGGCCGCGGAAGCCCTGGTCCTCGATGCGAATGCGCGCCTCTTCCGCGCGGCCCGGTCCACGCGGGTCGATCGCGACGAAGGGAAGGATGCGGCCCGCCCACCGGGGGCTGGCGGTGAGTTGGGCGAGTTCGTCGTGCTGGTCGGCAAGCGGCGTGCGCACCCGCCCATAGCCGCAATGCTCCATGTCCATGGGCAGGACAACGAAGCGGGTGTTCTTCGGATAATGCGGCACGATCTGCTGCAGGACCCGTTCCTGCTTCCAGCGTCCGGCTTCCGTGACGAAGCGCAGAAGCCTTTGCAGGTTCGCGCCCTGCCGCGCCGAGACCAGTCCCACCACCCAGGCGATCATGCCGAGGAGCAGTTCGGCCGGCAGACATCTGAACGGGCGGAACAGCCAGTGCGGGTAACGCAAGGGCGTGTGGCGGTCGGTAAAGAGGTGGACGTGGCAGTTGGTGATGCGGATATCGGGCATGGCAAGGCATCCGGTTGAATACCGCTATCCTACCACGACTCCGGTGCCCGCGCGCGCCCTAGAGGCGGCGGAAGGTCAGATACGCGGGTGTGCGGCCTTCGCGCAGGGCCTTTTTCTCGTAGCGCGTGGACAGCCAGTCGTCCCAGGGGCGGACGGGATCATGGTTCTGGCGCGCGAACCCTGCGGCCGGCACCTCGCGCAGGGCCTGCGCGATATAGCCGGGGATGTCCGAGGCGATGCGGAGATCGGCCCCCGGCGCCATGACGCGCGCGAGAGGGGCAAGGTATTCGGGTGTCACGAAGCGGCGTCTGTGGTGTTTCCGCTTTGGCCAGGGATCGGGGTAGAGCAGGAAGGCGCGCCTGATGCTGGCGGCGGGCAGCACCTCCATCAGGTCGCGGACGTCGCCGGGGTGGATGGCGACATTCGTCACGCCCGCCGCGGCGATCTTCTGCAACAGCATGGCGACACCGTTGATGAAGGGCTCGGCACCGATGATCGCGACGCCGGGGTTGCGGGCGGCCTGGTGGACCATGTGCTCGCCCCCGCCGAACCCGATTTCCAGCCAGACCGGGCAGGGACCGAATCGGGCGGTCAGATCGAGGGGGATGCGGTCGGGATTGTCGGCGCGGGTGACGGGGCCGGGGGACAGGGTGGCCAGGTCATGGTCGAGCGCCGCGCGCTGGCGCGGGCGCAGGGTCTTGCCGTGGCGGCGGCCATAGAAATTGCGCCAGTCCTGCGGCGAGTCGCTGATGTCGGGGTCGGTCATGGGGGCGCGGGGTGGCATCGGTTGCGGCGCGGGTCAAGCCGTGCCGCGTGCCCGTGTCGCGTGTC
>CAYYOE010000039.1:2120-16282 GCA_964473055.1 uncultured Rhodobacterales bacterium
GGTGGCATCGGTTGCGGCGCGGGTCAAGCCGTGCCGCGTGCCCGTGTCGCGTGTCGCGTGTCGCGTGTCGCGTGTCCGGGCCGCGCGGCGGGGGTTTCACACCCCCGCGCCGGGGCTTTGCCCCGGCTCCCCCGTGGGATATTTGGGCCACGTCGAAGCACACGGGGCCGCGCGCCCCGGGAGAGGTATCGAGATGATCACGATCTACGGGGTGGCACGGTCGCGTGCGTCGCGGAACATCTGGTTCCTGAAGGAATGCGGGGCCGCGTGGCGGCATGTGCCGGTGGTGCAGCACTACCGGTCCGACCGGGCGCCGGACGCCCTGCACACGCGCAGCCCGGAGTTCCTTGCGCTGAGCCCCGAGGGCGCGGTGCCGGTGATGGAACATGACGGGCTGGTGCTGGGCGAGAGCCTGGCCATCAACCTCTACCTTGCCCAGGTCGTCGGTGGCGAGATGGGTCCGAGGGACGTGGCCGAGTCGGCGCACATGACGGCGTCTGCCCTGTATGCCGCCACGGCGATCGAGCCGCAGGCGATCAAGATCCTCTATGCCTACATGGATGGGCGCGACGGCACCGACGCGGGCCGCGCCGAGATCGCAGCCGCAGCCGAGGCGCTGCTGCGGCCGCTTGCCGTTCTCGAGGCCGGACTCGGGAAGGACGGGCATCCGGTCGGCGGACGCTTTACCGTCGCCGACGTGAACCTTGCCGAGGTGCTGCGCTATGCCCAGCGGGCGCCAGGACTGCTGCAACGCTTTCCGGCCGTGGATGGCTGGCTTCGGGACTGCCAGGCGCGGCCCGCCTTCCTGGAAATGATGTCGATGCGGGACGCGGAGCCCGCATGACGGTAGTGTCAGGCTGGCTTGACGATCTTTGGCGGGGGGTTGTAATTTTTTTCGGACATGCGGTGATCCAGCCCTGCCCGGTCGCCGTATGCGAGATGAACGGCACCGTTTCGGGGAGGGAACGATGACCCAAGGGCTGCTGGATCGTATGAGGGAGGATTTCGACCGACGCATGGCGGTGCGGCGCAGGATGCTGGACCATCTGGCGATCGACGTGTCCGAGGATCGGGCGGAAGACATGCGGCCAGCCCTGCGTGCCACGCTGCTGGCCTGCGCCGGTTGTCCCAACCCGGCGATCTGCGACTACTGGATGCGAAACGGACGACCCGGGACGCCGATGTTCTGCTCGGCCCGGCCTGCGTTCGAGGCGCTTTCGCGAGACGAGTGAGCCCCGAACGGGCCGACAGGGCAGGGGCGCGCGCTACTCCTGGCGGAGGCTGCTGGGCAGGTCGACCTCGACGCCCCATTCCGCGCAGCGCCGCGTGAGGTCGCCGGGCAGCGGGCGGTCCGTGACAAGGACCGAAAGGTCGGCGAGCGAGGCGATCCGCGCGGGCGCAATGCGCTGGAACTTGGAGTGGTCCGCGACCAGGATGGCCCGCCGTGCCTGGCGCAGGATTGTCCGGCTGACGCCGACCTCGCGGATGTCGAAGTCCAGCAGGTCGCCTTCCTCGTCCAGCGCCGAGCAGCCGATCACGGCGATGTCGAACTTGAACTGGGCGATGGTCTGGGTCGTGAGGTCCCCCACCAGTCCCCCGTCGGATCGGCGCAGGACACCGCCGGCCACGATGATTTCGCAATCGGAGTTGTCGACCAGGATGTTGGCGACGTTCATGTTGTTCGTGACGACCAGCAGTTCGCGGTGGGCCAGAAGCGCGCGGGCCACGGCCTCGGTGCTGGTGCCGATGTTGAGGAAGACCGACGACCCGTCCGGGATCCGGGCGGCGACGCGGCGGCCAATCTCGGCCTTGGCCTCGGCGTTCAGGGCGCGACGGTCCTGGTAGCCGATGTTGGTCGTTCCCGACGGCAGCACCGCGCCGCCATGGACACGGTCGAGCCGCCCGGTCTCGGCCAGTTCGGCCAGGTCCCGGCGGATCGTCTGCAGGGTGACGCCGAAATGATCGGCAAGGGCCTCGACCGTGACCTTGCCGTCGCGCCGGGCGATCTCGAGGATTTCGGGGTGGCGAAAGGTCTGCGACATGCCGGGCTCCGGGGTTGCGCTACTATGCGCAAGCGCCGTGCCCGGGAAAAGGGGGGCGTTTAGGCCCCGTGGCACGCATGATCCGGCAGGAAGGCGTCGGGAAAGGCGAAGAAAGGGAACAGAAACGAAAGTATGAACTTTCCAGTCGCTTCTTGCGGGACTAGTTTTCAGGCAAGGGTGATGGTGACGTGCAGGGAGGAGCAGCGGTGCAGGAGGTGTCCTCGACCAGGGACGTCGACCTGTTCGTGATCGGCGGCGGGATCAACGGGTGCGGGATCGCCCGCGATGCGGCCGGGCGCGGGCTGAAGGTGACGTTGGCCGAGATGGGCGATCTTGCCTCGGCGACGTCCAGCGCGTCGACCAAACTGTTTCACGGCGGCCTGCGATACCTGGAGTATTTCGAGGTGCGGCTGGTGCGCGAAGCGCTGATCGAGCGCGAAACGCTGCTTGTTGCCATGCCCCACATCAGCTGGCCCATGCGCTTCGTGCTGCCCTACCACCGCGACATGCGGTTCGAGGGGTCGACCCCGACCTCGCGCATCCTGAACATGGTCATGCCCTGGATGCGCGGGCGCCGTCCGGCCTGGCTGATCCGGCTGGGGCTGTTCCTGTACGACAATCTGGGTGGGCGGAAGATCCTGCCGGGCACGCGCACGCTGCGCCTGCCCGGCACGCCCGAGGGAGCCGCGCTTGAGCCGAGGTTCGAACGGGCCTTCGAGTATTCCGACGCGTGGGTCGAGGATTCGCGCCTTGTCGTCCTGAACGCACGCGATGCCGTGGCGCGGGGGGCGACGATCCTGACGCGCACCAAGGTGGTGTCCGCCGCGCGCGACGGCGATGTCTGGCAGGTCACGGTCGAGGATCTTGCCACCGGCGCGCGTCGGATCATCCGGGCGCGGATGCTGGTGAATGCGGGCGGTCCCTGGGTGGGTGACATCATCCGCACCAAGGTGCGCTCGAACGCAACCGACGGGGTGCGGCTGGTGCGCGGATCGCACATCGTGACGAAACGGCTGTATGACCACGACAAGTGCTACTTCCTGCAGGGCGAGGACGGGCGGATCATCTTCGCCATCCCCTACGAGACGGATTTCACCCTGATCGGCACGACGGATGCCGAACATGACAACCCCGACCGCGCGCCGGTCTGCACCGAGCAGGAACGCGACTACCTGATTGCCTTCGCCAACCGGTACCTTGCCCGCAAGATCTCCGCCGCCGACGTGGTCTGGACCTATTCCGGCGTGCGGCCGCTGTATGACGACGGGGCAAAATCGGCGACGGCGGCGACACGCGACTATGTGCTGAAGGTCGACGATGCGGGCGGCGCGCCGCTTCTGAACTGTTTTGGAGGCAAGATCACCACCTACCGTCGGTTGGCGGAACATGCGCTGGAAAAGATCGTGCCGTATTTTCCCGGAACGCCTGGGGCCTGGACCGCGCGGGTGCCGCTGCCCGGCGGCGATTTTCCGGTGGATGGCGTACGGGCGCTGGTGGACCGGCTTCGCGAGGATCATCCGTTCCTGTCGGACTTCTGGGCGGGGCGTCTGGTGCGGGCCTATGGCACCGAGGCGCCGTCGGTCCTCGCCGGGGCAGCGCGTCCGGAGGACCTGGGCGAGGATTTCGGCGCCACCCTGACCGCGCGCGAGGTTTCATGGCTGATGGACCACGAGTTCGCCCGCACGGCGGCCGATGTGGTCTGGCGCCGGTCGAAGCTTGGTCTCAGGATGACGGCGGAGCAGGTGGCGCGCGTTGACGCGTTCATGACCGAGCGTCTGGCAGAGGGCAGGGCGGCGGCGGAATAGGGCGCGACAGAAGCGGGGGAGGAAACCATGGCTGCAACGGCAGGGCATGTTCTGGCGATCGATCAGGGCACGACATCGACACGCGCCATCGTCTTTGACGGGGACATGCGATTGGTCGCCAGCGCGCAGGAGGAGTTTCCCCAGCATTTCCCCGAGTCCGGGTGGGTCGAGCACGACCCGCAGGATCTGTGGACGACAACGGCCGCCACCTGCCGGGGCGCGATCGAGAAGGCTGGCCTGCGCGCGACGGATATCGCCGCCATCGGCATCACCAACCAGCGCGAGACCACGCTGGTCTGGGACCGGGCCACGGGAAAACCCGTGCACAACGCCATCGTCTGGCAGGACCGCCGCACGGCGCCCTATTGCCGCGAGTTGCGCGAGGCGGGAATGGATGCCCTGATCACCGCCCGCACCGGCCTGCTGGCCGACCCGTACTTTTCCGGGACCAAGCTGAAGTGGCTGCTGGACCATGTGGACGGCGCCCGCGATCGGGCCGCGCGGGGCGAGTTGCTGTTCGGCACCGTCGATACCTGGCTGATCTGGAACCTGACCGGCGGGCGGGTGCATGCGACGGACGCGACCAATGCCGCGCGCACCATGCTGTATGATATCCACAAGGGGGAATGGAGCGCCGAGATCTGCGACCTGTTCGATGTGCCGATGGCGATGCTGCCGGAGGTGCGCGACTGCGCGGCCGATTTCGGAATGACGCGGGCTGACCTGTTCGGCCGGGAAATCCCGATCCTCGGGGTTGCGGGCGACCAGCAGGCGGCCACCATCGGGCAGGGGTGCTTTGCGCCCGGCATGATGAAATCGACCTACGGCACGGGGTGCTTTGCGTTGCTCAACACCGGCGACACGGCTGTGGCGTCCACGAACCGTCTGCTGACAACCATCGCCTACCAGTTCGACGGGCGGCCGACCTATGCGCTTGAAGGGTCGATCTTCATCGCCGGGGCCGTGGTGCAGTGGTTGCGGGACGGGCTGAAGATCATCCGCGAGGCGCGCGAGACGCAGGGATTGGCCGAAGCCGCCGACGCCGGGCAGGGCGTGGTGCTGGTGCCGGCCTTCGTGGGGCTGGGCGCGCCCTACTGGAACGCGGAATGCCGCGGCGCCGTCTTTGGGCTGACCCGCAATTCCGGGCCGGCGGAGCTGGCGCGCGCGGCACTGGAAAGCGTGGGTTTCCAGACCCGTGACCTTCTGGAGGCGATGCGCGCGGATTGGCCGGACGGCGGCGCCCAGGCCACGCTGCGGGTGGATGGCGGCATGTCGGCAAGTGACTGGGCGATGCAGTTCCTGTCCGACATCCTCGGTGCCCCGGTCGATCGTCCGAAGGTGCTGGAGACGACGGCGCTGGGCGCGGCGTGGCTTGCCGGTCATCGGGCCGGGCTCTACCCCGGACAGGACGAGTTTTCCCGGATCTGGGCCCTCGACCGGACCTTCTCCCCGCGCATGGATACCGCGACGCGCGAGGCCCGCTATGCGGCGTGGAAGCGCGCCGTGGCTGCGACGATGGCGTTCTGAAGGGCGGCGCCCGGGTCCGCCCGCGATGGCTGCTACCCGCCCCGGCTGTCGTCCCTGCCGCCGCGCAGGAGGCGCGGCTTGAGTTCCTCACCCTCGCGCGGGGACAGGCCATAGGCGGCCGCCAGTCGCCAGACATGCGCGGGGATCATCGTCTTCATCCGTCGCGGCAGGGCGTGGCGCAGGTGCAGGACGGTCTCGATCGCCTTCATCTCGACCCGCGCGCGGGCGAATTCTAGGCCCCGCGGCCCGATCCGCGGTTGCAGGAAGGCCACGATGGGCCGCGCCCAGTCTGGCATGGAACGAAGGGGCAGGCCGCCTGCCGCGCGTTCGGTATTGGCCATGAAGCCCGCGACTGCCCCGCGCCGTTTTCCCTTCGACGTCAGGTGACGGGTGGTCAGCCGCCCTTCCAGCAGCCGCAGCATCTCGGCCCCGCGGTCGTTGCGCACGATCAGCCACTGGTCGCCGTCGCCGCCCATGTAGCCCACGGTGATGTCGGCCAGCCGGTTGGTGTAGTCCACGCAGGTCTTGCAGGTCAGCGGGAAGAAGTCCGCCGGCAGCTTCGAGATCGGCAACCGCAGGAACGGCACCGTCCGCGGGGCGCGGCCATCGTCGAACCGCAGTTCCACCCGGTAGTCGGCGCGGAACTCAAGGTAGCTGATCGTTTCGGGCCGTGGGTCCAGCAGCGCAAGGAACTCGTGGAAGCGGTCGGTCGTGGTGTTGTCGGAACAGGGCGTGCCGATGACGGTGATCGCGTCGAACCCGAGGTCCGCCTCGATCGCGCGCAGGGCATGGACCTGGCAGGGGATGCCCACCACCGCGATGCGCCGGTGGCCCGCGGCGCGGACGGGTTCCAGAAGGGCCAGCGTGGGCGAAAAGCCCATGCGCATGCCCCGGCAGTCGGCCATCCGCGCGGGGTCGGTGACGATCACCGGCATCGGTTTCCAGCGGTCATCGGGGTCGGGCGCGGTGGCGATGACAGCCGTTACCGCGCCGGTTTCCAGCAGACGTGCGGCCAAAGTCGTGGTGATCCCGGTCCATTGTGCGCCGTCCGCGGGTGGGGTCAGGCGCGCGCGCAGCATGGCGCGGGTGACGCCGAAGAACGCCTCGTCGCCCGTTGTCCCGGCTTCGCGCCCGTGGGTGCGGCGTTCGAGCGACGCATAGGCGGGGCGCAGGAACTGGCATGCACGCCCGCAGGCGCGGCCCCGGTCACTGCCCTCGCCGATCCGCGACAGGCCGCAATCGGTGCAAAGGCCGGGGCGTGGGCCACCGGCGAGCTTCGGGGCGATCAGACCGGGGTCGCGCGCATGGTCCTTCATCGGGCCAGCGTGGCACGGACCACGCGGTCGGGGAAGAGGGAATGTCAATCTGGATTGACAGTCTTGGGGCAATCGGCGCCGCCGGGTTTAGAACAGTTCCAGCCCCTGCCATTGACGCCGAGGCCTGCCAGGCGCATATCTGACCCATACAGTCAGGGAATGCGTCCATGTTCATCCAGACCGAATCCACCCCCAATCCGGCCACCCTGAAGTTCCTGCCCGGTCAGACGGTTCTTGAAGCCGGGACGGCGGATTTCCCGTCGCCCGATGCCAGCGCCACGTCGCCGCTTGCCACCCGCATCTTCGCGGTCGAGGGCGTGACGGGTGTGTTCTTCGGCATGGATTTCGTCACCGTGACCAAGGCCGAAAGCGAGGAGTGGGCGCATCTGAAGCCCGCGATCCTTGGCGCCATCATGGAGCACTTCCAGTCCGGCCAGCCGGTCATGGCGGGTGGGGCTGAAGGCGGCGCTGGCCATGCCGCACATGACGGGCCGGATGCGGCGATCGTCAACCAGATCAAGGAACTGCTGGACACCCGGGTGCGCCCGGCAGTGGCACAGGATGGCGGCGACATCACGTTCCACGGGTTCGAGCGGGGCGTGGTCTACCTGCACATGCAGGGCGCCTGCGCGGGCTGCCCGTCGTCGACCCTGACGCTGAAGATGGGGATCGAGAACCTGCTGCGGCACTATATTCCCGAAGTGACCGAGGTTCGGCCGGTTGCCGCCTGAGCCTCTGGTCCTGGCCTTCGATACATCGGCCGCGCGCTGCGCGGCCGCTGTCGTTTCGGGCGACCGCGTGCTGGCGGCGCGCGACGAGCCCATGGAAAAGGGCCAGGCGGAACGGCTTGTGCCGCTGCTGGCCGAGGTGCTGGCGGAAGCGGGTGCAGAATGGGGCGATGTCGCGCGGATCGGGGTCGGGATCGGGCCGGGCAACTTCACGGGCGTTCGGATTTCGGTGGCCGCGGCGCGGGGTCTTGCGCTGGGCCTGAATGTGCCTGCGGTAGGAGTGACCGTGTTCGAGGCCCAGGCGCTGGGACTGCCGCGCCCTGTTGCCGTGGTTGAGGATGCGCGCCGCGGCGAGGTCTATGTGCAGGTTTTCCAGGCGGACGGCGAAGCGGCCCCGATGCTGAAGGACCCATCCGAACTGTCCGCTTCACTGGGTGACGTCGCACTGACCGGGTCGGCCGCAGCGCAGACGTCGGCCCTGACCGGTGGCCGCGTCATTGGCCCCGTGATGCCGCTGGCCGTCGCCATCGCGCGGATCGCGGCTGCGACCCCGGTCCCGGCGCCACGCCCGGCCCCGATGTATTTGCGCGCGCCTGACGCGGCCGTGCCGCGCGCCGCGCCCCCAGCGATCCTGACCTGACGCCCCGAATGTCGCCTGACACCATCGCAGAGCTTTTCGCGGAAGCGCTGCCCGACCTGCGGTCGTGGTCGGCCGCCGAAGTGGCCGAGACCCTGGGTGCCCCTGGTGCCGTCGCGGTTGTCGCGCCCGAGGGCTGCGCCCTGGGCAGGGCCGCGGCAGGCGAGGCGGAACTGTTCGCCATGGCCGTCTGGCCGCAGGCGCGTCGTCGCGGCGCCGGCGCGCGGCTGCTTGCGGCCTGGGAACGCGGCGCGGCCGGGCATGGTGCGGCACGCCTGTTTCTCGAGGTGGCCGAGGACAACATTCCGGCGCTCGCGCTGTATGCCCGGGCGGGCTGGGCCGTGGCCGGGCGTCGGCGGGCCTACTATGGGCCGGGACGGGATGCGCTGGTTCTGGCAAAGCCGTTGACCGGTTGACGCAGGCCGTGCCGAGGCATGCGACACTTGCCCCGGGCCTGCCCGCCTGCCCGGCACGGGACCAGCGATAATCCTGCACGCAACGGCACATGGCGGAATCCCCCTTGACCGCCTGCGGTGGCTCAAGTCCTATCCACGGTCATCGGGTGCCCATCGCAAGGGCACCCGCGACCAACGAAAACGGCCACGGGACGTGCATCCCGGGCCCCCACAGACCGGGAGCATCTGTATGACGATCACCGCGAAATTCCTTGGCGCCACCGCCGCGCTTGCCTTGACGGCGGGCGCTGCCGCGGCCGAGCCGGGCCTTATCATCGACCTGGGCGGCAAGTTCGACAAGTCGTTCAACGAGAGCGCCTTCAACGGCGCCCAGCGCTGGGTTGCAGACACCGGCGGCAGCTACATCGAGACCGAACTGGCCAACGAGGCGCAGCGCGAACAGACCATGCGTCGCATGGCCGAACGCGATGCCAATCCGGTGGTGGTGCTGGGCTTTGCCAATGCCTCGACGCTGGAAAAGGTTGCGGCCGACTACCCCGAGACGATGTTCGCCATCGTCGACATGGTGGTGGACCAGCCGAACGTGCAGTCGATCGTGTTCTCGGAACACGAGGGCAGCTACCTTGTCGGCATGGCCGCGGCGATGACGTCGCAGACCGGCACGGTCAGCTTCGTGGGCGGCATGGACGTGCCGCTGATCCGCAAGTTCGCCTGCGGCTATGCCCAGGGCGCGAAGGCGGTGAACGCGGACATCACCGTGATCGCCAACATGACCGGCACCACGCCGTCCGCCTGGAACGACCCGAGCCGCGGCGCCGAGATCGCGCGTGCGCAGGTCTCGCAGGGGTCCGATGTGGTCTATGCCGCTGCGGGCGGAACAGGCGTCGGTGTGCTGCAGGCGGCGGCGGACGCGGGCGTGTTCTCGATCGGGGTCGACTCGAACCAGAACTACCTGCACCCCGGATCGGTCCTGACCTCGATGATCAAGCAGGTCGATGTGGCCGTCTATGATGCCTTCGCGAGTTTTGCAGAAGGCGCCTTCGAGCCGGGGATCAAGGTGATGAGCCTTGCCAATGACGGCGTCGGCTTTGCCGTGGACGAGTACAACGCCGACATTCTGGCCGCAGATACCATCGAGGCGATGGAAGCGGCAAAGGCCGCGATCATCGCCGGCGAGATCGCGGTGCACGACTATACTTCGGACGACAGCTGCCCTGCGTTGTCGTTCTGAGACATGGCTGAGGGGGCCTCGGCGGGGCGGCAGGAGACTGCCGCCCCGGCCATCGAACTCAGGGGCATCAGCAAGGCCTTCGGGCCCGTGCAGGCCAACAAGGACATCTCGATCCGGGTGATGCCCGGAACGATCCATGGAATAATCGGCGAGAACGGCGCCGGGAAATCGACTTTGATGTCGATCCTTTACGGCTTCTATCGTGCCGATGCGGGCGAGATCTTCATCCACGGCCAGAAGGTGGACATCCCCAACAGCCAGGCCGCCATTGCGGCAGGCATCGGCATGGTGTTCCAGCACTTCAAGCTGGTCGAGAATTTCACCGTTCTGGAAAACGTCGTGCTGGGCGCCGAGGACAGCGCCCTTTTGCGGCCGTCGCTTTCCCGGGCGCGGCGCGAGTTGAAGGAACTGGCCGAGCAATATGCCCTGAACGTCGATCCCGATGCGGTGATCGAGGAAATCGGCGTGGGCATGCAGCAGCGGGTCGAGATCCTGAAGGCGCTCTACCGCAAGGCCGACATCCTGATCCTCGACGAACCCACAGGCGTGCTGACCCCCGAGGAGGCCGCGCATCTTTTCCGGATCCTGAAGAACCTCAAGGCCGAGGGAAAGACCGTCGTCCTGATCACGCACAAACTGCGCGAGATCATGGAGGTGACGGACAACGTCAGCGTCATGCGCCGGGGCGAGATGGTGGGCCATGTGGCGACCGCCGACACCAATCCGGCCGACCTCGCCGAACGGATGGTGGGCCGCAAGGTGTTGCTGCGGGTGGACAAGGCGCCCGCAAACCCCGGCGCCACGGTGCTGGAGGTGGATAACCTGCGCGTGGTGGACAGCAAGGGCGTGGAACGGCTACGCGGCATATCCCTGAATGTCCGTGCGGGCGAGATCCTGGGGATCGCGGGGGTGGCGGGCAACGGGCAGTCCGAGTTGCTGGGCGTTCTGGGCGGTCTGATGCGCGGCACGGGCAGTGTCCGCGTGAATGGCCAGCCGCTCGACATCGGCCACGCCGCCATGGGCCAGGAACGCCGCGCGGCAGGCATCGCGCATGTCCCCGAGGACCGCCAGCACCTGGGCCTGATCATGGACTTCATGGCCTGGGAGAACGTTGCCTTCGGGTATCACCACGATCCGGCCTATCAGGCCAACGGGGTCCTGATGGACAACGACGCGATCCGCAGGGACGCCGAGGGCAAGATCGGCCGCTTCGACGTGCGTCCGGCAGACTGCTGGCTGAAGGCCAAGAGCTTTTCCGGCGGCAATCAGCAGAAGATCATCGTCGCCCGCGAGATGGAGCGGAACCCCGACCTTCTGCTGGTCGGCCAGCCCACCCGCGGCGTGGACATCGGCGCCATCGAGTTCATCCACCGCCAGCTGATCGCCCTGCGCGATGCGGGCAAGGCCGTTCTTCTTGTCTCGGTCGAACTCGACGAGATCATGAGCCTGTCGGACCGCATCGCGGTGATGTTCGACGGGCGGATCATGGGTGAACGGATGCCCGGCCAGACCAACGAACGCGAGCTTGGCCTGATGATGGCCGGGGTCACGGAAGAGGCCGCCTGACATGGAAAAGATGCCGCGCTGGGCCGATGTGGTCCTGATCCCGGTCCTGAATCTCGCGCTGGCGCTGTTCGTGTCGGGGCTGGTGATCCTGTACATCGGCGAGAACCCGTTGCGGGCCCTGGCGATCCTCGTCGATGGGGCGGTCGGGTCCACGGGCGGGTGGGGCTATACGCTTTACTACGCCACGAACTTCATCTTCACCGGCCTGGCCGTGGCGGTGGCCTTCCAGGCGCGGCTGTTCAACATCGGCGGCGAGGGGCAGGCGCAACTGGGCGCGCTGGGCGTCGGCCTGGTCTGCCTGGCGCTGCCCTGGCCGCACTGGTCGCTGGCGCTGGCGGGGGCCATCGTCGGCGGTGCGGCCTTCGGGGCGGCCTGGGCCCTGATCCCGGCCTACCTGCAGGCCAAGCGCGGCAGCCACATCGTCATCACCACGATCATGTTCAACCTGATCGCCGGCGCGCTTCTGATCTACCTGCTGGTGGGTCCCCTGAAGGCACCCGGCATGGCGCCCGAATCCGTGCGCTTCCCCCCCGGCACCTTCCTGCCCACGGCGCGCGAGATCTTCACCTCGCTCGGCATCCCGTGGCGGCGTTCGCCCCTGAACATCAGCTTCCTGGTGGCCATCGTCGCCTGTGTGCTGGTCTGGGTGCTGATCTGGCGCACGCGGCTGGGCTATGAGATCCGCGCCTTCGGCCAGTCCGAACCCGCCGCGATCTATGCCGGCATCTCGCCGGTGCGGATCACGGTCATCGTCATGCTGATTTCGGGCGCACTGGCGGGCATGATGGCGGTCAACACGGTGATGGGCGAGCAGCAGCGCCTGTTGCAGGACAACGTGCAGGGGGCAGGCTTCGTCGGGATCGCGGTCGCCCTGATGGGCCGCAGCCACCCCGCGGGCGTGTTCCTGGCGGCGGTGCTGTTCGGCGCCCTCTATCAGGGTGGGGGCGAGCTGGAATTCGAGATGCCCGCCGTCAGCCGCGAGATGATCCTGGTCATCCAGGCGCTGGTGATCCTGTTCACGGGCGCGCTTGACGGTATGGTGCGCCGCCCGGTCGAGGGCCTGTTCGCCCGGTTCAGAAAGGCCGCCTGATGGACCTGAACACCGCCTTCCAGATCCTCGATTCCACCCTGCGGCTGGCCACGCCCCTGCTGTTCGCCTGCCTGGCTGGCCTTTTTTCCGAACGGGCGGGGGTTTTCGACATCGGGCTGGAAGGCAAGATGCTGATCTCGGCCTTCTTCTCGGCCGCGATCGCCTTTACCAGCGGCAGCGTCTGGATCGGCATGATGGCGGGCATCCTTGCCTCGATGACCCTGTCGCTGATCCACGGCGTCGCCTCGATCACCTTCCGGGGCAACCAGCTGATTTCCGGCGTTGCGCTGAACTTCCTTGCGTCCGGCCTGACTGTGCTGATCGCGCAGAACTGGTTCGCGCAGGGCGGGCGGACGCCGTCGATCTCGGGTGAGGCGCGGTTCCAGAACATCACGCTGCCCTTCGCTGAAACCCTGCGCGATGTGCCGCTGATCGGTCCGTTCTACGCCGAAGTGATCTCGGGGCATACCATCCTGGTCTATGTCGGCCTCCTGTCCGTCGTGGTGACCTGGTGGGTGCTCTACCGCACCCGCTTTGGCCTGCGCCTGCGCGCGGTGGGCGAGAACCCGGCGGCCGTCGATACCGCGGGCATATCGGTGGTGCGGCTGCGCTTCACGGCGGTGATGATCTGCGGCTTGCTCTGCGGGCTGGCCGGCGCCTTCCTCGCCACGGGGCTGAACGCGGGCTTCGTCAAGGACATGTCGGCGGGCCGGGGCTTCATCGCGCTCGCGGCGCTGATCTTCGCCAAGTGGCGGCCGGGCATGGCGCTGGTCGCCTGCCTGCTGTTCGGGTTTCTTGACGCGATCTCGATCCGCTACCAGACGGTCAGCCTGGGTGGGATGGTGATCCCGAGCCAGTTCATGCAGGCGCTGCCCTATATCCTGACCGTGGTGATCCTGGCGGGGTTCGTCGGCCGCGCGATCCCGCCCCGTGGCGGAGGAGAAGCCTATGTCAAGGAACGCTGAGGAGATTGCCGCGCTGGTCAACGCCCGCGCGGGCCACGATCCCGTCCGGCTGGGCCTGATCCTCGGGTCCGGCCTGGGGCACCTGGCGGGCGCGGTGGATGGCGTCGCGATCCCCTACTCTGAACTCGCGGGGTTCCCGCACGCCGGCGTATCCGGTCACAACCCCAACCTTGTGGTGGGCGATCTGGAGGGCGTGCGCGTGGCGGTCTTCGGCGGCCGCGCGCACTACTACGAGACGGGCCGCGGTGACGCCATGCGCCTGCCGCTCGAGGTGCTGAAGGCACTGGGCGCCGAGATGCTGATCGTCACCAATGCCGCCGGATCGCTGCGCCCCGACATGCCCACGGGCAGCCTGATGTGCCTCAGCGACCACATCAACTTCTCGGGTCTCAACCCGCTGATCGGCGAACCCTCGGACGCCCGCTTCGTCCCGATGACCGCCGCGCACGACCCCGGCCTGCGCCTGATGCTGCACACGGCGGCCGACGCGGCGGGCGTCGACCTGCGCGACGGCGTCTACGCCTGGTACTCCGGCCCTTCCTTCGAAACCCCGGCCGAGATCCGGGCGCTCAGGATCCTGGGCGCCGACGCGGTCGGCATGTCGACGGTGCCCGAGATCATCCTCGCCCGCTTCCTCGGCCTGCGGGTCGCCGCCGTCTCGACCATCACCAACATGGCCGCGGGCCTCAGCGACGAGGCGATCAGCCACGAACACACCAAGGCCATGGCCCCCCTTGGCGCCGCCAAGCTGGAAAAGGTCCTGCGCGGCTTCCTTGCCGCACTTTAGTCCTGCGCCGCGTCCCGCAGTCCCCGCTTCTTGTCTTCATCCTTGCCAAAGT
>CAYYOE010000040.1:0-16218 GCA_964473055.1 uncultured Rhodobacterales bacterium
CGCGGTACTTGCACATGGCGCAGTTCGGCGGCGGCACCTCGCCCACCTGTTCGGTCACGCGCTCGGCGAAGGTTTCCAGCACCTTCGGGTGGTCGCCCAGATAGGGCGCCTTCACGAATTCCACGCCGGGGTTCGCTGCCGCGACGCGGTCGGTGAAGCCATAGATCCGGTCGATCAGGACGCCCGAGAACAGGAAATACGGGAACACCACGACGCGGCGGTAGCCCAGCCGCACGACGTGTTCCAGACACGGTTCCACCAGCGGGAAGGTCACACCGGAATAGCCCACCTCGCACCAGCCAAAGCCCATCCCCTCCCACAGCATCCGCGCCACCTTGGACACGTTGGCATTGGCGTCGGGGTCGGACGCGCCGCGCCCGATGACCACCAGACAGGTCTCGGCCAGGGGCACGGCATCGTCCAGCACCGACCGGATGCGGTCGGCGCTGGCGGCGATCATCTTGGGGTCCACCCCCAGCTCGCGGCCATAGCGCACCTCGATCCCGGTCTCGGCGGCATAGGTGTTCAGCACGGTGGGGATGTCGTTCTTGGCGTGCATCGCGGCGAACAGCATCCCGGGCACTGCCAGAATCCGCATGCAGCCCGCGTCACGCAGGCGGTCCAGCCCCGACCGGATCACCGGATTGGCGAATTCCAGATACCCATAGTCCACCAGCCAGTCCGACGGCAGATAGCCGGGCAGCTTCTCGGCCAGAACGCGGAATTCGTCCACCGCAGCCTGCGACCGGCTGCCATGACCGCAGATCATCACGCCGGTCTTCTGATCCGTGGTGGAAATCGTCTCGGTCATCGGGCACACCTCGGTCGCAGGTGCCGGGCCGGAATAGCGGATTACCGCCTGACGACGCACCCCCAGCCCCCCGTCAGGGTCGGGCGATGGGCGCCACCTGTCCGGCCCCGCACGGGGCTTCGTCGCGCCCGTCCTATCGCGCGGCGTCCTCGCCCGCAAAGGCAAATGCGACAAGCGGCTGCGGCTGTGCGTCACCGCAGGGCGCCTGCGCCCCAGTCACGGTTGGTCGTCGGGGGCTATGCCGCCATGTTTAGGTAAACAGGAGAACACCATGGGCCAACTCGTTCAGGGCCGCTGGGAAACCGGCCGCCTGATCACATCCGACAGTGGCGGCCGTTTCCAGCGCGCCAACACCGCCTACCGCAACTGGATCACGACCGATGGCAACGCGGGCCCGACGGGAACGGGCGGCTTCCCCGCTGAATCGGGCCGCTACCATCTGTATGTCTCGCTGGCCTGTCCCTGGGCGCACCGGACCCTGATCTTTCGTGCCATCAAGGGGTTGGCCAACCACATCACCGTCGATGTCGTCCATCCGGACATGGGCGACGACGGCTGGACCTTCGATGCCGGATATCCTGGAGCGACCGGAGACAGCCTGCATGGGCGTGCCTTTCTGCGCGACGTGTACACCGCCGCAGACCCATCGGCTTCGGGCCGGGTCACGGTGCCGGTCCTGTGGGACAGGACGCGCGACACCATCGTGTCAAACGAATCCGCCGAGATCATCCGTATGATGAACGGGGCCTTCGACAGGATCACCGGCAACACCGACAACTACTGGCCCGAGGACCTTCGCCCTGCGATCGAGGACGTCAACGCGCGAATCTACGACACCGTCAACAACGGCGTCTACAAGGCGGGCTTCGCCACGACCCAGTCGGCCTATGACGAGGCGGCGATAGCCCTGTTCAAAACGCTCGACTGGCTGGAGGGTCGCCTGTCGTCGTCGCGCTATCTGATGGGCGAGCGCATAACCGAGGCCGACTGGCGGCTGTTTCCGACACTGGCGCGGTTCGACGCCGTCTATCACGGTCACTTCAAGTGCAACCGGGCGCGTCTGGTCGATTACCCGAACCTCTGGGCCTACGCGCGCGAGCTGTATCAGTGGCCCGGGGTGGCACAGACAGTGAACATGGACCACATAACGCGGCACTACCACCGCAGCCATTCGTCGATCAATCCGCACGGAATTGTGCCCATCGGTCCCCGGCCTGACTGGACGGCGCCGCACGGGCGGGCCTGACGGCGCCCGGGGGATCCGCGCTACTGCACCCTGCCATAGTGCTCGACGAGGGCTGCTAGGTCCTCGACCGGGGTGGCGGCGGGCAGGTAGGCGCAAGCGTTCGGGACAAGCTGAAAGATCGACCCGTCCGAAAAGAACGACGTGCCGGTGACGAAGATGATCCGCGCCTTCGGGTGACGGAAGCTGGCAAAGTCGGCCACGGCAAAGGCGCTGCCTTCATCCAGAACCAGGTTCAGGACGATGACGTCACAGGATTGCGATCCTTCTTCAAGAACCTCGACAGCTGCGGACTCTCCATGAACGGTCGCAACATCAGCGCCTTGCCGGCGTAGATGCGACGCCCAAAGGTCCGCCAAAGCGGGGTTGCTTTCCACGATCAGGACGTTCATTCGCGCGATTGCCCCACTTGCGTGCGGCATTCCCTTACCACCTTTTGCCCAGCTTCCGCCCAATCCACTAAGAAAAGATTAACACGTCCTCAACACAAGTTAACAACTTTGTGGAGTATTCTGTCTTCTGAAAGCGACCCTGGGTGGCAGTCCCTTGCCTAGATCGGGAAAATCCGCCAGCACGCACGACCGCGACTATGCCGGAGAGTTTGACGTGAATCGGACCTGGATCACCGTTTGCGACACCTGCAAGCAAGAGGGCTGGGATGCCGGATCGGGCGGCCCCACTGACGGTGAAATCCTTGCGGACCTGGTGGAAGGGGCCGCAAAGATGGAGCCACGGCTTGCCGTCCGCCGCCATTCCTGCCTGATGGGATGTGCGCGGGCGTGCAATGTTGCGGTCCAGGCCGAGGGCAAGTTCGCCTATACCCTCGGGTCGTTCGACCCCACGCCCGAGGCCGCACAAGCGATATGCGCCTGGGCCCTGCTGCATTCCGAAAGCCCGACCGGTGTGGTGCCATACCGCCAATGGCCCGAAGGCGTTAAGGGACATTTCGTGACCCGCCACCTGCCACTGCCGCCCGAATGACGGTGCCTGCCCGCGACCACGGTGGCGGGATCGATGCCGCCTGCGCCCGGTACGGCGGTGTCCGCGCGGACTGGCTGGACCTGTCCACTGGCATCAACCCGGTGCCGTTCCCCCTGCCGGACCTGACCGCCGAGGCCTGGACAGCCCTGCCTGACCGGGTCGCCCGCGACACGCTCGTCGCGGCCGCCCGCCGCGCCTGGTCGGTGCCCGAAGCAGCCGCCGTCCTTCCGGTTCCGGGCACGTCGGCCGCCATTGCCCGAATCCCCGCGCTTGTCGCTCCGGGCGTCGTCCACATCCCTGGACCCACCTACAACGAACACGCCAATGCCTTCGCGGCGCAGGGCTGGCGCCTTGGCGGTGACGGAGCATCGGCCTGTGTCATCGTCCATCCGAACAACCCTGACGGGCGGCTCTGGCCGGAAGCACCCGATGCCCCCTTGACCATCATCGACGAGAGTTTCTGCGACCTCTTCCCAGACCAGTCGCTGATCGACCGTGCCGCGCGTCCCGGAACCCTGGTGCTGAAATCAATGGGCAAATTCTGGGGGCTGGCCGGTCTGCGCCTGGGCTTCGTCATCGGCGATCCCGGGCTGGTGTGCCGCCTCGACAGCTTGGTCGGGCCCTGGCCAGTGTCCGGCCCGGCGCTCGCGATCGGGGCGGCGGCCCTGTCCGATACCGATTGGTCCACCACCACGCGCACGCGCCTTCAACGTGATGCCGATCGGCTGGACGCGCTTTTGGCACCACATGTGCAGATCGTGGGCGGCACGGCGCTATACAGACTCTGTTCCAGCGAAAACGCCCAGGATTTGCACCACAGGCTCGCGCAGTCCCGCATACTGACGCGGGTGTTCCCCTGGGATGCCCGCCTGATCCGCGTCGGACTGCCACCTGCGGACGGCTGGGCCCGGCTGGAGGCCGCGTTGTGACACTGGCGCTGGCGATGGTGCTGGACGCTCTTCTGGGCGAGCCGCGCTGGTTGTGGGACAGGCTGGCGCACCCTGCTGTCCTTATGGGACGCGCGGTCGATGCCGTCGACCGGCGCTTCAATTCGGGCGAGGACCGGCGGCTGCGGGGCACACTGGCTATCGCCGGGCTGGTCGTGCTGGCCCTTGCCACGGGCTGGCTGCTATCGCGCGTCTGGTTGGTCGAGGTGATGGTGGCCGCGATCCTTCTGGCCCAGCGCAGTCTGGCCCAGCATGTCGGGGCGGTGGCAGATTCGCTGCGGCTGTCCGTCGGCGACGGGCAGCTGGCGGTCGCGCAGATCGTCGGGCGCGATACAGCCGGAATGGCAGGGCCGGACGTGGCGCGCGCATCCATTGAATCCGCTGCCGAGAACCTGTCGGACGGGGTGATCGCCCCCCTGTTCTGGTTCGTCTTGGCCGGGCTTCCCGGAATGATGGCTTACAAGATGGTCAACACCGCCGACAGCATGATCGGCCATCGCACCCCCCGGCATCAGGACTTCGGCTGGGCCTCCGCACGTCTCGACGACGTGTTGAACCTCATCCCGGCGCGTCTGACCGCGCTGCTGATCGCGCTGGCGGCATGGAAACCCATGGCCGGACCCGTCATCTGGCGGGATGCCGCTCTGCACCGCTCGCCCAATGCGGGTTGGCCCGAGGCAGCCATGGCCGCAAGCCTCGGAATCGCCCTGTCAGGCCCCCGCAGCTATCATGGCGAACGGCGCGACTTTCCCTTCGTCAACCCCGAGGGTCGGCACGACATCGGCGCGGACCAGATAGACGCGGCTGTCGCCCTGCTCTGGCGGACCTGGTCTCTGGCGCTGGGGATCGTCATCCTTCTGTGGGTTGCAGCCTGACTTCTCGCTGCTAACCTGCCGCCGGAATTTCGGAGGTATCCATGCGTTTCGCCCTGTTGATCGCCGCGCTTTCTTTCGCTGCCCCTGCTGCCGCCCAGACATGTGGAGGCGATTTCCGTGCCTTCCTGGGCGGCATCCGGGACGAGGCCGTGCGCCGCGGCATCCCCGACGATGTTGCGCGCGCCTTCCTCGCCCGCGCACAGCAGGACCCTGCCGTGATCCGCGCCGACCGCGCGCAGGGCATCTTCCAGCTGCCCTTCATCGACTTCTCGCGCCGGGTCATCAGCCAGAACCGCATCGACAACGGCCGCCGCAACGCCGAACGGCACCGCGCGATCTTCGATCAGGTGGAACGCCGCTTCGGGGTGTCGCGCGGGGTGCTTCTGTCGTTCTGGGCCTTCGAGACGGACTATGGTGCCGTCCAGGGCAACTTCAACACCGTGAATGCGCTGCTGACCCTGTCGCACGATTGCCGCCGCCCGGATCTGTTCCGCCCGCAGGTCTTTGCCGCGATGGAACTGTTCCGCCGCGGCGACATTGACCCCGCCACCACCACCGGCGCCTGGGCGGGCGAGATCGGCATGGTGCAGATGCTGCCCCGCGACATCCTGGAGAACGGCGTGGACGGCGACGGCGACGGGCGCGTGACGCTCAAGACATCGGTGCCCGACGCGCTGATGTCGGGGGGCAAGATGCTGCAGTCGCTTGGCTGGCGCGCCGGCGAGCCCTGGCTGCACGAAATCGTGGTGCCCGAAAGCCTGGATTGGTCGCTGACGGGCCTCGACACCACCCGGACGGTGCGCGAATGGGAGGCGATGGGTGTACGCGGGCGCAACGGGGCCTTGGGCCCCGGCAATCTGCCCGCCTCGGTCCTGTTGCCGCAGGGGCGCAAGGGGCCCGCGTTCCTGGCCTACCCGAACTTCAGCGTGCTGTTCGAGTGGAACCGCAGCTTTGTCTATGTGACGACGGCCGCCTATTTCGCCACGCGGCTGGAAGGGGCACCGGTGTTTGCCGCGGGCAATCCCGATCCGGCGCTGAACGAGGCGCAGATGAAGGACCTGCAGCGGCGGTTGCAGGCGCGCGGGCACGATGTGGGGGCGGTCGACGGAATCCTCGGCGCCATGACCCGGCGCGCGGTCCAGGCCGAACAGCGGCGCCTGGGGCTGCCGGCCGATGCCTGGCCGACAGTGGACCTGTTGCGCCGTCTGTAGCGTCTAGGGCAGGTCGCAGCTGGCCGCCACTGCCATGCCCGGCAGGCTGGAACAGTCTGCCCGGAAGGGTTCGGTGATGTCCGTTCCCGCAAGCGCGAGGATCAGAAATCCGGCTGCGATTGCCATGAATTCCTGCATCACGTCCCCTTCAACCGTTCTGGCCTGACCACGAGAGCCTAGCTTTAACATCCTTAACACAACGTAAAGTTGTGACGCAGCATTGTTACGCCACCAATGCCTCGGCCCGCTTGAGGTCAACGCTGACCAGTTGGCTGACGCCCTGTTCGCCCATCGTCACCCCGAACAGGCGGTCCATGCGCGACATGGTGACGGCGTGGTGCGTGATGACCAGAAAGCGAGTTTCCGTCTGGCGTGTCATCTCGTCGAGCAGGTCGCAGAACCGGCCGACGTTGGCATCGTCCAGGGGCGCGTCGACCTCGTCCAGAACGCAGATCGGCGCCGGGTTTGTCTGGAACACGCCGAAAATCAGCGCGAGCGCGGTCAGGGTCTGTTCGCCCCCCGACAGCAGGCTGAGCGTTGACAGCTTCTTGCCGGGTGGCTGGCACAGGATTTCCAGGCCGGCTTCCAGTGGGTCGTCGGATTCCACCAGTTGCAGCCGCGCCTCGCCGCCCCCGAAAAGATGCCGGAACAGGGTCGAAAAGTTCGCGTTGACCTGTTCGAAGGCCGTCAGCAGGCGTTCGCGCCCCTCGCGGTTCAGCCCGGCAATTCCGGCGCGCAGCTTGGCTATGGCGGCCTCGAGGTCGGCCTTCTCGGCGACCATCGTGGCGTGTTCCGTCTCGACCTCGCGCGCGTCCTCTTCCGCGCGCAGGTTCACCGCGCCCAGCGCTTCGCGCGACCGTTTGTGACGGGCGATCTCGATCTCAAGCGGATCGGCGCCCGGGATATCGGCGTCGGACGCGCCGATCTCGGCCAATAGCGTGCCGGGGCCGCTGTGTCCGGCCTCGTGCAACCGCGCCAGCGCCGTGGCCACGCCTTCGCCCGATGCCTCGGCCAGCGCTTCGGCGCGCGCGCGGGCTTCGCGCGCCTCGCCCGCAGCGCGTTCGCTGTCGCGCTCGGTCGCCGCTGCCGCACGCAGGGCCGCCTCGGCGGCGGACAGGGTATCGCGTGCAACGGTCTGGCGCGCCGTGGCGTCATTCAGCGCCGACCGCAGCCGTTCCGCTTGTGTCTGCAGGACTGCGGGCGCGGCCTGAGCCTCGGCCAGATCGGTGGCGGTGCGTTCGCGGCGGTCGTCGATCTCGGCGCGCCTTTTTTCGGCCGTCCCAGCACGCGCGCGCCACTGCGCCAGGTCCCGTGCCACTGACGCCGTGCGCGCGACCCGTGCCTCGGCCTCGCGTCGCATCTCGTCATGGGCGGACCGCTTGGCCAGCATGGTCAACCGCGCGGCCTCGACCGTCAGGCGCACATCCTCGACCCGGGCGCGTTCGCCCGTCAGGTCGGGCAGGTCCGCGATGGCAGCCAGTGCCTCGGCCAGTCGGGCCGCGGCCTCTTCCGCCTCTTCCTGCATCCGCACCAACGCCAGCCGCGACGATTCCATCCGCCCGGCGGCCAGCGCCTGCTCGCCCTCGGCCTTGGACAGCGCGCGCGCCGCCTCGGCAAGGGCACGGTCGGCAGCGCGCCGCGCATCGCGCGCGGCGGCATCCTTGGCAGTGGCTTCGACCAGCCGGGTCTTGAGGTGTTCATGTGCCTGAGCGGCACCCGTGGCGCGGGCGGACGCCTCTTCCAGGTCCTGTTTCAGTTCCTGCAGGCGGTTCATCTGTTGCAATCGCAGGGCCGCCGCGCTGGGGGCATCCTCGGCCGCGGCGCGATAGCCGTCCCAGCGCCACAGGTCGCCTTCGCGCGAAACCAGTCTCTGTCCCGGCTGAAGGCGCGATTGCAGCTGCGGCCCTTCGGCGGCGTCGACCAGCCCGACCTGCGCGATCCGGCGTGCCAGCACGTCGGGCACGGCCATAACCTCTGCCAAGGGCCGCGCACCTGGCGGCAGGGGCTGCGGGCGGTCGTAACCGGGCAGGTCTACCCACCCGGTGCGTTGTGCGGGGCTAGCGAGCGGCGCGCGCAGGTCGTCGGCCAGTGCCGCGCCAAGCGCCTTCTCGAACCCGGCCTCGACACGCAAGAGGTCCATCACCTGCCCGCCCTCCCGCGCGTCGCGGTCCAGAAGCCGCACCAGCGCCTGCGCTTCGGCGGTCAGGGCCTGCACCTCGCCTTCAGCTGCGGACCGCGCGGCGCGGGCCTCGGCCTCGCGCGACTGGGCGGTCCCACGCGCATCATCGGCGGCAACCAGCGCGGATTCCGCGGCACCGGCGGCGCGCTCGGCCTCGACCTGCGCCATGGTCGCCTCGGTCAGCACCGCACCGGCCCGGTCAGCGGTAGCCGCGGCAGCGGCCACGTCGGCCCCGGCGCGTTCGGCTGCCGCAGCAGTGGACTGAGCGGTCCGGGTGGCATCCTGTACCAGCCGTTCCGCCGCGTGGTGCCGGGCCGACAGGCGCGCGACTTCTTCCGACGCCTCGGCCAGGGCGGTTTCGCGCGCGGCAAGAATCTCGGCTGCCGCGCGCGCTTCGGCCTCTGCCTCGGCGATCCGCCCGTCCTGCCCCTCGCTGTCCGCGGCCAGACCCTCGGACTCGGTCTGCAGCCGCGCGATCGTCTCGGCGGCGTCGTGGGTCAACTGGTCCTCGCGCTGTGCGTCGGCATCCAGCTGTGCGGCCTGTGCCGTCAACGCCGCGATGCGGCCGCTGGCGCGCTCGGCCTCGGCATCCAGCGCCGAGGCTTCGACCGTCAGGCGCTGCAAGACAGCCGCCGCGATGGCGTCCTCCTCGCGCAGCGCAGGCAGCGCCGCCTCGGCCGCCTCGCGGGACGCTGTGGCCTCGCGTGAGGCGCGTTCGGCGGTGGCCGCCGCCGCCAGCCGCCCGCGCAGCGCCTCGGCCGCGCTCTCCCGTGCGTCTTCGGCATCGCGCCATCGCCGCCACAACAGCCGCGCCTCGGCCGCGCGCAACTGGTCGCCGATCTCGCGGTAGCGGGCAGCCTGCTTTGCCTGCCGGGCCAGCGTCGCGATCTGCTGGGCCAGCGCCTCGATCAGGTCGTCGACGCGCAAGAGGTTCGCCTCGGCCGCCTGCAGCTTCAGTTCCGCCTCGTGGCGCCGCTGGTACAGGCCCCCGATTCCGGCCGCATCTTCCAGCACCCGGCGCCGGTTCTTCGGGCGCGCGTTGATCAGTTCCGCGATCTGGCCCTGACGCACCAGCGCGGGCGACTGCGCCCCCGTCGAGGCATCGGCGAACAGCATCTGGACATCGCGCGCGCGCACTTCCTTGCCGTTCACCTTGTAGGCGCTGCCCGCGTCGCGGGTGATGCGCCGGACAATCTCCAGCTGGTCGGTGTCGTTGAAGGCTGCGGGCGCCACGCGGTCGGCGTTGTCGATGGCCAGCGTGACCTCGGCGAAATGCCGGGCAGGCCGGGTGGCGGCGCCTGCGAAGATCACGTCATCCATGCCGCCGCCGCGCATGGCGCTGGCGCGTGTCTCGCCCATCACCCAGCGCATGGCTTCCAGCAGGTTCGACTTGCCGCAGCCGTTCGGCCCCACGACGCCCGTCAGCCCCGACGCGATCAGCAGATCGGTCGGGTCCACAAAGCTCTTGAAGCCGTTCAGGCGCAGGCGGGTGAAGCGCAAGGGTGCCTCCGGATCAGGCGCCCAGTTTCCTGTGCCACGCGCGCCCTGTCAACGCGATGGCCCCGGATGTGGGGAATGGTGCCAACTTATCCACAAGATATGGCGCGTCAGGTATAGCTCGACTTCTGCGCGCCATACATGGCGGCATATAGCCCGCCCTCTGCGATCAGGCTTGCGTGGTCGCCCTGTTCCACGATGGTGCCGCGGTCCAGGACATAGATCCGCGCCGCATCGACCACCGACGCCAGCTTGTGCGCAACGATGATCGTGGTCCGGTTGGCCGACAGCCGGTCGAGCGCGCGCTTGACTTTCTCCTCGGTCCGCTGATCCAGCGCGCTGGTCGCCTCGTCCAGCAGGACGATGGGCGCGTTGCGCAGGAACGCGCGCGCAATCGCGATGCGCTGCTTCTGGCCACCGGACAGCTGCGCCCCCTTCGGCCCCAGCGTCGCGTCGCCCCGTTCCCGCATCAGATCGGCGATCTCGGCGGCCTCGGCGGCGGCCCAGACTTCGGCGTCGGACGCATCGGGTTTTACATAGCGGATGTTCTCGAAGATCGAACTGTCGAAGATCACCACATCCTGCGCGACAACCGACAGCGCGCCACGCAGCGTGGCCACCTTGATGTCGCGGATGTCGGCATCGCCGACCATCACCCGGCCGCCCTGAACCTCGTACAGACGTGCCAGCAGGCTGAGGACGGTGGTCTTGCCGGACCCGGTCGCGCCGACGATGGCGGTGGTGCGCCCCCCCGCAAACGTCAGGTCCAGATCGCGGAACAGCGGATGTTCGGGCGTGTAGGCAAACGTCACCCCTTCGAACCGGATGTCCGCGCCCGCGTCGATCGAGTCCAGCGCGCCGTCCCGGTCGCGAATATCGGGCACCAGGTCGAACACGTCGCGCACGGAATCCAGCATGATCAGCTTTTGCTGAACCCGCGTGAAGAACTGCACCAGGTGACGCGCCGGATCGAAGATCAGGACCAGCCCCAGAAGGAACGCGATGATCGTCGCGCCGTCAGTGTCATAGTCGGGCGACAGGGCAAGATATCCGCCTCCGCCGATCACCATCATGTAGACGATCGCCGACACCAGATCGAGCGAGGGCAGCACCAGCGCCTGCGCCGATTGCAGGGCGATGGACTTGTCGCGGATGATCTTGGTCTGCGCGAACAGGCGGTCCCGTTCGAACGGTTCCTGACCGGACAGCTTCACGGTGCGCATGCCGTGGCTCATCTCGTCGATGGTTGTCATGTAGGCAGAGGTCGCCGCCTGGCTGTCGCGCTGAATCTGTTTGATCCGGTTCGACACCAGATGCATGATCAACACGGTGGCCGGCAGGAAGATGACCGCCGCCGAGAACAGGATCGGCTCGCGCCAGGCCAGATAGGCCGAGATGATCACGATGGTGGCGGTATCCCGCGCCGCGTTCATGATCTGGGTGCCGACGAATTCCGACAGGCCCTGTGCCTGACCGACCAGCCGCAGCATGATCTCGCCCGACCGGGTGCGTTCGAAGAACGTCAGGTCGAGGCGCAGATACTGGTCGATCAGGTCGCGCCGCATCCGCATGACGGCATTGGATGCAAGGTAGGTGGCGATCCGCGGGATAAGGTAGCTGGTGGCGCCACGCACGGCGAAAAGGACAAAGACGAAGGCGCAGACCCAGAGGATGTCCAGATAGGACCCCGCCTCGAAGATGATCCGCAGCCCATCCTCGGTCAGTTTCAGGAACTGCTGATAAACCAGCCCCTGCAGCAGGATCATCCCCAACACCACGAAAAGCGCCGGGATGCTGCGTTTCAGGTAGTTGTGCCAGAACCACCGGATGTTGTCGCGATCGCGCTGGGTGAACAGCGGTCCCCTGGGACGGCGTTCGGCCTTGCCGCCTTTCCGCGCAGGATCCGGGTCTGGGAAGTCGGGGTCGCTCATGCCGGGAAATGGGTTCCTTGCGGCCCGCGTTTGGCGTCAGGTGACCGACGTTCCGCGAAGTCGACCATGCCAGACAACGTTCTATTCGGTCCGGCCGACCAAGATCAAGGCTTGCCGGGTGGCGCAAAATCGCCCAACCCCGGCGCTGAAGAGCATGTGAAGTGCATCTGCAGCAATTCTGCTCTAGAGTGTGTAATGCGTTTTGCGGGATCGTCTTGATGGTCAGCATTCTTGCGAGCAAGACAGTTCGGCGGAGCCGCGCCGAGACGCCGCAAGTTCAAATTCGCCGACTGAAACGTCATCGTGCTTTGCTGCTCGTCCCGTGGGCGGTCGTGTTTGCACCGCTTGCCATCCCCTACTGGCTCTGGCGTCGGGCCAGGAAGCAGTCGGTCGATGTGGCCCCTGTTGTGTCAACGCGACTTGGCGACGGGACTCGGGTAGCCGATCTCGCGCGCTACCTCTGGATCGGTTCCACCGCCGAGGCAACTGTAGCCCTGGAACAGATTATCGAAAACGACGACCTGCCGGGGCCGGTCCGTATTCAGGCCGCATGTCGGCTTGCCGAACGCATGCATTTCGATGCTGCATTCCAAGCGGCCGAGGCCGTTCTTGCACGGGCGTTCGACGCGACGTCAGCTCACCCCGTTTTGCGCGAGTGGCGGATTCTGGCGGCCTTCCTTGCTCTCGAGAAAGGCCTTGCCGCGGAAGCGAGGGGCCATCTGGATGCGCTGCCGGATGTTGCGAATGACGCAGTGGTCGGACTGCTGCGGGCGGCGACGGAAGTGGACGATGCCGCACGCCTTCTGGCAATGAACCGGGTGCTGGAGAACCACGGACTCGCACCGTTGCGCCTGCATGATCCCGGTCAGCCGCTTTCGCTGGTGAATATTGCCTGCGACCGACTGCCGGATGCCCCTACGGCCGGTCGTGTCAGTGTGATCATGCCGGTCTGGAACGCCGAGAAAACGATCGAGGCTGCGCTTCGGTCGCTCCTGTCGCAAACCTACCGCGACCTGTCCGTTATCGTGGTGGACGATGCCAGCACGGACCGGAGCGCTGAAGTGGCCGATTCAATCGCCGCCGGTGATCCGCGGGTGCGCGTTCTGCGCCAACCCGTCAATGGCGGAGCCTATGCTGCGCGAAACCGGGGTCTTGCCGAGGCTGATGGAGAATTCGTCACCACCCATGACGCTGACGATTGGTCGCACCCCGAACGCATCGCGCGCCAGGTGGCGGTTCTGTCGTCGCACCCCGATGTAATCGGTGTTCTGACGGACTGGGTGCGCACGACCCCCGACCTGCGCGTGACACCCGGCTGGCGCCTGTCGCCCGACCCGTTCTCGCTGAATTGCTCGTCATTCCTGTTCCGGTCGCGGATCACGACCGAGATCGGGGGCTGGGACGAGGTCCGATTTGGCGCAGACAGCGAATTCATCTCGCGCTGTTCCGCCCGATACGGGGCTGATGCCGTGGTCACGACAGACCCGCGCGTCCCTTTTGCCTTCGGGCTGGATTCCCCCAATTCGCTGACCCGCAGGAAGGACACTCACATCAGCACCTACTTCTACGGCAAGCGCCAGATCTATGCCGAGGCAGGCGCGTTCCTTCACAGGGCGGGTGAATTCGGACCGAACGCCGTGGAGGCAAAGTCCCGGGTGCTTCCGCCGTCCTTCTTCGAGGGCGGCCAGCCTGACATCGCGCCCGAACGACTTCTGGTCGGCGATTGCCGCAACGCAAACGTTGTTCGTCGGATGGCCAGCCTGGTCGACGAAGCCAATGCTGAAAATACGGACGGGGACCTTCCGTCCTTCGGTATCCTGCACCGGCCAGACTTTTTCGTCGAACGTGATGGCATCACCTCGGCCGATCCGTTCTGTGACGAATGGTTTCACCTCGTATCGCGCCCCAATGTCCGTCCGGTTGCCGCCGGCGAAGCCGGGGACGTCCGTCACCTTGTCGAACTGCTTCCCTTGACCTGACCGCGCAGCCGCGTATTCCCGCTTGACGCCGCCGCACTGTCAGGCTCAGTTGACACAGCATGGTTCCCCCGCCACGGGCAAAGCCCCGGGGGGATGAAAAGGGAATGCGGTGCGGGCCGATCCTTGAACGGGAGGTCCAAGACCGCAGCCGCCCCCGCGACTGTAAGCGGCGAGCGCGCCCCCGGAATTGCCACTGCGGCCCTAGGGCCACGGGAAGGCAGGGGAACGCGCCACGACCCGCGAGCCAGGAGACCTGCCATGCATGACTGAAACCCCAGCCGTCGGGTGTGACGGCACGGAGGAGACGACCATGCATATCGAAGAAGGCATCGTGACCGGTGCCAAGATCCTGCTGTCCTATGCCACGGCCGCCGGTGCCGGGGCCTGGACGCTGAAACTCGCCTGGGATTCGCTGCGCGACCGCGGCCTTCCCTCGCTCGCCGCGCGCGCGGGGCTGGGCACGGTAATGACCTTCGCCTTCTTCGAGGTGCTGCCCACCTTCCCCGTGGGCGTATCCGAGGTGCACTTCATCCTGGGCACCACGCTGTTCCTGATCCTGGGAGCGGCCCCCGCCGCCATCGGGCTGGCACTGGGCCTGCTGATCCAGGGCCTGTTCTTCGCGCCCTTCGACCTGCCGCAATACGGGATGAACGTCACCACCCTGCTGGTCCCGCTGTTCGCCATCGCGGCCCTGTCGCGGCGGATCATCGCGCCGGGCACCGCATATGTGGACCTGACCTATGTCCAGACACTGAAACTTTCGGCGGCCTTCCAGGGCGGTGTCGTCGCCTGGGTCGCCTTCTGGGCGGTCTACGGCCAGGGGGCCGAGGCGATCTCGGGCGTCGTGGCGTTCGGCGCGGCCTACATGCTGGTGATCGTGATCGAGCCGCTGGCCGACCTTGCCGTCCTGTGGGGCGCCAAGCGGATGCGGGGGTTGCAGGGCTCGCCCCTCGTGACCCCGCGCCTCTACGCCGCCTGATTTCCCCACCCGATGCGCGGCCTCCGGTGACCCCGGGGGCCGCTTTTCCATGGAACAGACCCGCATGACCGCCAAGATTCCTGCCACCGTCGTCACCGGCTTCCTCGGCGCCGGCAAGACCACGCTGATCCGCCACCTGCTGACCCAGTCCCACGGCCGCCGCATCGCCCTGATCGTCAACGAATTCGGCGACCTCGGCGTGGACGGCGAGATCCTGCGCGGCTGCGGGATCGAAACCTGCCGGGACGAGGATATCGTCGAGTTGTCGAACGGCTGCATCTGCTGCACCGTCGCCGACGACTTCATCCCGACGATGGAGAAGCTCCTGAACCGCGCCGACCCGCCCGACCATATCGTGATCGAGACCTCGGGCCTGGCTCTGCCGCAACCGCTGGTCCGCGCTTTCTCGTGGCCGGGGTTGTCCACCCGCGTCACCGTCGACGGCGTGGTGACGGTGGTGGACGGCCGGGCCGTGGCCGATGGCCGCTTCGCCCATGACGAAGCCGCGGTGGATGCCCGCCGCGCCGCCGATGACAGCCTGGACCACGAAACCCCGCTGTCGGAACTGTTCGACGACCAGATCGCCTGCGCCGACCTGATCGTGGTGAACAAGGCCGATCTGCTAGCCATGGACGAGGCCGAGGATCTGACCGCCCGCCTGAAATCCGAAGCCCGCGCCGGCGTGCAGGTGATCCGGTCCGCGCAGGGCGCCCTGCCGGTGGACGTGCTCTTGGGCCGCGGGCAAGGCGCCGAAGCCGACATGGACGCGCGGGGCGAGGTGCATCACCACCATCATCACGACGACGAGGATGATGATGACCACGACGACGATCACCACCATGACCACGGGCACGACGAGTTCGAAAGCTTCGTCGTCACCCGCGGCGCCGTCACCGACCCCCGCGCCTTTGCCGCCCATCTGACCCGCGTGATCCGCGACCACGACATCCTGCGCCTCAAGGGCTTTGCCGCCGTCTCGGGCAAGCCACTGCGCCTGACCGTGCAGGCCGTCGGCCCCCGGGTGGACCACTACTTCGACCGCCCCCTGACCGCGACCGAGGCCGGGACGACCCGCCTTGTCGTGATCGGGCAGAAGGGCCTCGATCGCGCTGCCATCGAAGCGGCGCTTGCCGCATGACCGCCACGCTGACCATCGAACCGGCCCACCCCGAGGCCGCGCGCCCCCTGATCGAGGCGTCGCATCGCCTGATGCAGTCCCTGTTCCCGGCGGACTCGAACCACTACCTGTCGCTCGACGCGCTGGCTGGGCCCGATGTCCGCTTCCTCGTCGCGCGGGATGGCGACACGATCCTCGGCTGCGGCGCGCTCAAGCTCTGCGATGGCTATGGCGAGGTGAAGTCGATGTTCACCGCCCCCGAAGGCCGGGGCCGCGGCATCGCCGCCGCAATCCTCACCCGGCTGGAGGTCGAGGCACGAATCGCTAACCTCGCCTGCCTGCGTCTTGAAACAGGCGACCTCTTGCACGAGGCACACCGGCTCTATGCCCGCCACGGCTTCGAGGTGCGCGGCCCCTTCGGCGACTACACCGACGACCCGCGCAGCCTGTTCATGGAAAAGCGGCTCT
>CAYYOE010000041.1:0-13877 GCA_964473055.1 uncultured Rhodobacterales bacterium
TGACAGTTCCGGATCGCCTCCGTCAATTGAAGGACGATCAAGGCCTGTCTCGCCTTCTTGTTCGAAGTCCCGGGACTTCGCGTCGATGGGGTGCATAGGCACGGGAAGCCCTAGCGAGAGGCGCGGGCAGGGTGGTTGGCCGGTGGCCTGCCATGCGCGATCACGCGCATTGACCCGCGGCCGGTGGTGCGCTTCGATAGAGGCTCCAAGTCAGAAAAGCCGCGCTGGCCGAAATGCAGGAACGCACCCATCGCTGTTGTTGCTTCGCAAGCGAGCGGGCCGACGGCGGAGAAGTGAACATCCACTGATCCCGGCAGGAGAGCCCCCGTGCACGACAGCGATATCCTTCTGTCCGATCTGGATGCCGACGGCATCCTGCGGTTGACCCTGAACGACATCCGTCGCCGCAACGCCCTGTCTGAGGCGATGCTGATACGCCTTGGCGCGGTGATTGCAGAGGTGGCGTCAAACCCGGCGGTGCGGGTGGTCGTTCTAGCGGCAAATGGCCCGGCCTTCTGTGCAGGCCATGACCTGAAGGAACTCACGGCGGGGCGTGCTGCGCCCGATGGCGGCCGCGCGTATTTCGCCCGGATCATGGCGTTTTGTTCCGGGGTCATGCAATCCATCGTTTCCTGTCCCAAGCCTGTCATTGCCGAGGTCGCGGGCGTGGCCACGGCGGCAGGCTGCCAGCTGGTTGCCAGTTGCGACCTGGCCATTGCCGCGACGGACGCCAGCTTCAGCACCCCCGGCGTGCATATCGGGCTGTTCTGTTCCACACCGATGGTCGCCTTGTCGCGCAATGTCGCCAGCAAGCACGCGATGGAATTGCTGCTGACCGGCGACATGACCTCTGCCGCGCGGGCCGTGGAGATCGGGTTGGTGAACCGGGCCGTCCCGCCTGAGGCCCTGACCGAGGCCACGATGGAGATGGCGCGCAAGATCGCCTCCAAATCCAGCCTGACGCTGGCGACCGGCAAGCGCGCCTTCTACGCTCAGCGTGAAATGCCGCTGGGACAGGCCTATGACCATGCCTCGGCGGTGATGGTGGAGAACATGCTGGCCCTGGATGCCGAAGAGGGCATCGGAGCCTTCATCGAAAAGCGCAGCCCTCGATGGCAGGATCGGTAAGGCGATGGACCAGAACCCCTACAACACCGATCTGGACCGCAATCCCGCGAACTTTCAGCCGCTGACCCCGCTGACTTTCCTGGAACGCGCCGCCAGCGTATTCCCCGACCACACGGCTATTGTGCATGGCGCATTGCGTCGCAGTTATGCGACCTTCTACGCGCGGTCGCGGCAACTCGCTTCGGCCCTTGCGCAGGCAGGGATCGGGCGGGGCGATACGGTATCGGCGATGCTGGCCAATACGCCCGCAATGCTGGAATGCCACTACGGCGTGCCGATGTCAGGCGCGGTGCTGCACACGATCAATACCCGGCTGGATGCGGCGAGCATTGCCTTTCAGCTGGATCATTCCGGGGCAAGGGTGGTGATCGTGGACCGCGAATTCGCGCCGCTGATGCAGCAGGCGCTGGCACTGGCGACGGTCGCGCCGCGCTTGATCCAGTATGACGATCCGGAGTTTCACGCCCCGGCAGCCGCGGTCGATGCACCGGATTACGAGGCGTTTCTGGCCACCGGGGATCCTGGCTTTGCCTGGCTGATGCCCGAGGATGAATGGGATGCCATCGCGATCAACTACACTTCGGGCACCACGGGCGACCCAAAGGGCGTGGTGTCGCATCACCGGGGGGCCTACCTTCTGGCGCAGGGCAATGCGCTGACGACATCGATGCAGAAACACGCGGTCTATCTGTGGACACTGCCGATGTTTCACTGCAACGGCTGGTGCTTTCCCTGGACGATGTCGGCCATCGTCGGCACCCATGTCTGTCTGCGTCAGGTCAGGGCAGAACCGATCTGGGCCGCGCTGGCGGAGCAAGGCGTGACCCACCTTTGTGGCGCGCCCATCGTCATGTCGCTGATGATCTCGGCCCCGAAGTCGGTAAAGCGCGACCTGGACCGCAGCGTGCAGTTCTTCACCGCTGCCGCCCCGCCGCCCGAAAGGCTGCTGGCCGAAATGCGCGAGGCCGGGTTCGACGTGACCCATCTTTACGGGCTGACGGAAACCTACGGTCCTGCTGTCGTGAACGACTGGCATGACAGCTGGTCGGCGCTTTCGGCCGACCAACAGGCCGCACTGAAGGCACGGCAGGGAGTGCGCTACCTTCCGTTGGAACAAGTGGATGTCCTGGACCCGGAAACCCTGCAGCCCGTGCCGCGTGACGGGATGACCCTGGGCGAGGTGATGTTCCGCGGAAACGTCGTCATGAAAGGCTACTTCCGCAATCCGAAGGCAACGGCCGAAGCTTTTTCGGGGGGCTGGTTCCATTCGGGCGATTTGGGCGTGATGCACCCCGACGGATATCTGCAGTTGAAGGACCGGTCGAAGGACATCATCATCTCGGGCGGCGAAAACATCTCGTCGATCGAGGTCGAGGAGGCGCTCTATCGCCACCCCGCCGTCGCTGTTGCAGCCGTCGTTGCCATGCCGCATGAGAAGTGGGGCGAAACCCCTTGCGCTTTCGTCGAATTGGCCGAGGGGCAAGTCGCAGATGCGGAAGAACTGCGCCTGTGGTGCCGGCGTTGTTTGGCGGCCTACAAGGTTCCCGGCAAGATAGTTTTCATGCCTATCCCAAGGACTTCGACCGGCAAGATCCAGAAGTTTGTCCTGCGCGCGGAGGTGCGCAAGCTGACGAACTGAACCCTCTCCGGCATTCGGTGCAGCCTCTGATTTACCGCCGGAAGGCCTCCGGAATGGGCCAAGTCACCTTGTGCGTGGCGGGCCACAGGAGGCCCGTTCGACTATTCGTCCCACGAGTTGCAGCCGCATCGACACATCCGCCGCGATGCGTCCGTGCAGGCGGTCGTCCAGCACCCGGATGCAACCCGCCCCCATCTCGCGCCCGCGGGTGCGGACCGTGGTCAGGTGGGGCGAGATCTGCGTCGCCGCCGAGAAATCGCCGAACCCGATGACCGAGTAATCCTCGGGGATCCGGTAGCCCAGCCGCAACAGTTCCGACACCACCGTCAGGGCCAGCCCGTCGTGCGCGCAGAAGAAGGCAGTCGGGTCGAACCCGGCGCTGCGCGTGGCGAGGAAATGTTCGGTGAACCGCACCTCGGCATCGAACCGCATCTCCTGCCAGGCGACGTCGGGCAGCAGTTCCAGCACCTCGCGCACGCCGTAGTAGCGTTCGATCCGGCCGCGATAGCCGGGGCTGCCGTGGACATAGGCAATCCGCCGGTGCCCGAGGTCATAGAGATATCGTGCCACCGCCGCGCCGGCCTCGTGGTCGGACCCGCCGACCTGGTCCACGGGTTCCAGCGGCTTCAGCCAGCCCGTTCGCACGATGGGCTTGCCGCTGGCATAGGCGCGATCCAGGCTGTCGCGGTCGTGCGGGCCCACCATCACCGCCGCCACGCAACCGCGCATCAGGTCCTCGACCTCGTCGGCGGAATGGGTCCAGCACATCCGCACCCGATAGCCCCGCGACTGCGCCTCGGCCTGGACGCCGCCCTGGATCAGGAGGTGCAGTTCCGAGTTGATCAGGTCGTGGTCGGGAAAAACGAGGCCGATCATGCGGTCCTGGACGGCCGGCTTAGCACGCGTGTACCCGAGTCGTTCTGCCGCCTCATGCACCCGTTCGCGGGTGCTGGCGCTGACGCCGCCCTTGCCGGACAGGGCACGCGAGACGGCAAACTTGGACAGGCCCGTCTCGGTTGCGATGGTCGCCAAGGTGACCTTAGTCATGCAAACTCCCTGCGTGATGCAGCATCAACGGTAATAACAACAACCTAACGGCCTGACTTGTCTAGAGTACAGTTTTTGCTGCGGCTACAAAGGCCGTCGATGGCCGTCGGGGCAGGTCGGCATGGGCGAAACCATCATGACTCAAACATAACGCTTTACCTAACAAAATTGCAAAGACAAGCTGAAATCATACCATAACGGCGACAAGCCGACAGCGAGGAGGAGTTACCCCATGGCCCTAGGCCGTCGTGCATTCATTGCCGGCAGTTCCGCTATCGCGGGTGCTGCGGCGTTCACGCCCTGGCGCGCGGTGCGGGCCGAGTCGGCGTTCCTGCAGGACCAGGTTGCATCGGGCGCCCTGCCGCCGGTCGCCGACCGCCTGCCGGTGAACCCGCTGGTCATCACGCCGTTCGAACGCCCGGGGCCCCAGGGCGGGGACTGGAACCATGCGCTGGTGGGCGGCGGGTCGCTGTCGATGCTGGTGCGCTACCAGGGCTATGAGCCGCTGGTCCGCTTCACCCCCGACTGGACGGGCGTGACCGAGAACGTGGCGGAATCCTATTCCGTGAACCCCGAGGGCACGGAATACACCTTCACGCTGCGCCAGGGGCACAAGTGGTCGGACGGTCAGCCCTATACCACGGCCGACGTCCAGTTCTGGTACGACGCCTACTTCATGGATGCCGACACCAACCTCGGCGGCAACGCCTGGTGGAGCGCGGGCGGCGAGAAGGCCAAGCTCGAGGTTGTCGACGAACAGACCTTCAAGGTCATCTTCGCCTCGCCAAACGGGTTCTTCCTGCAGCAGCTGGCCTGGGCGCAGCAGGACCAGATCACCCGCACGCCCAAGCACTACCTCGAACAGTTCCACATCCGCTATAACCCGGACGCCGACGCGCTGGCCCGCGCCGCCGGGCTGGAAAGCTGGATCGCCCTGTTCCAGCGCGAGATCGGGATGCTGGACGACAACACTTTCTTCCAGAACCCCAACCGCCCCACGCTGAACGCCTGGATGTTCTCGGTCGCACCCGGCCAGAGCACCGACCGCGCCATCGCCGTGCGCAACCCCTACTATTTCAAGGTCGATACCGAGGGCACGCAACTGCCCTACTTCGACCGCGTCGTCTACCAGATGGTCGCCGACCCCGAGGTCCTGCTACTCAAGACCCTGCAGGGCGAGATCGACATGATGGACCAGTACATCGCCACGCCGGGCAACCGGCCGGTGCTGTTCGACGGCATGGAGGGGGGCAACTACGGGTTCTACACCCTCAAGGAAAGCGCCGCGAACGTCATGGCGTTCCAGCTGAACCTGAACCACCTGGATGCGACCAAGAACGAACTGTTCAATACGCGGGCCTTCCGCCATGCCCTGTCGCTGTCGATTGACCGGCAGGCGATGATCGACGCGGTGTTCGTGGGGCAGGGCGAACCCGCGCAGGCGTCGATCCGCGCGGGCGATCCCCTGTACAACGAACGGCTGGCCAAAGAGTGGACGGAATACGACCCCGCCCGGGCGAACGAGATGCTGGACGCGATCATCCCCAACCGCGACAGTTCTGGCTTCCGGCTGGACAAGGAAGGCCGCCGCGTCACGATCATCTTCGAGATCGACCAGTCGCGCACGACCTACCTCGACATGTTCGAACTGGCGCTGCCAATGTTCCAGGCGGTGGGGATCGACGCGCAGATGCGCACGATGGACCGGTCGCTGTGGGAAGAACGGGTGCGGCGCGGGCGGGAATACGACGCGACCGCGCACCAGTTCGGCGCGAACTCCGGCATCGCGGCGATGCTGGACCCGCGCTACTTCGTGCCAATCAACACCAACTGCTTCTATGCGCAGGGCTGGTCACTGTACTTCACCCAGCCGGGTAACGCCGCGGCGGACGAACCCCCGCCCGAGGTGAAGGCGCAGCAGGACCTCTATCGCCAGCTTCTGGCGACGGCGGACCCGGACGCACAGAACGCGGTGATGGCGCAGATCCTGGAGAACGCCGCCGATCTGTTCTTCACCTTCGGGGTCAGCCTGCCCGCCGACGGCTACGGCATCGTCAGGAACAACATGGTCAACGTGCTGGACGAGATGCCGAATTCGTTCGGTTGGCCGACCCCCGGCCCGGCCCGGCCCGAGCAATTCTTCAAGGCCTGATCTCGCACCGCTCCCTGCGATGACCGGCCGACGCCAGCCCCCATGCGGGGCTGGCGCCCTCTCCCTATACCCGAGGATCCCTCGCATGCTTGATGCAACCTCCCGCTCCGACGCGCACATGCGGACTGCCGACTGGTACAAGTCCGCGACGCGTTGGACGCAGCTGACGCTCGCCGAGGACGATCCGATCCGCTTTGATCCCGCATTCTGGATCGACGTGTTCAAACGCACGAAATCCAACGCCACCTGCCTGAGTGCGGGGGGATATGTGGCCTATTACCCGTCCAAGGTGCCGCTGCACTACGTCAGCCGATACCTTGGCGATACCGACCCGTTCGGCGCACTGGTCGACGGCGCGCGCGGGCTGGGCATGCATGTGATGGCGCGGGTCGATCCCCACGCCATCCACCAGGATGCCGCCGACGCCCACCCCGAATGGATCGCGGTGGACCGCGAGGGCCGCCCGCGCCGCCATTGGGCCTATCCGTCGGTCTGGGTGACCTGCGCCTACTCGGACTACAACTTCCGCTTCATGCCGCAGGTGCTGGCCGAGATCACCGAGAGCTACGACATCGACGCGATCTTCGCGAACCGTTGGCAGGGCCACGGCGTGTGCTACTGCGACAGCTGCAAGGCGAACTTCCACGCGGCCAGCGGCCACGACCTGCCGTTGGACCAGAACCTGGACAACCCCGCCTGGCTGGCCTGGACCGCCTGGCGGCGCACCACGCTCAGCCGCCTGGTGGTCGAGTGGGACCGCGTCATGAAGGCGATCAAGCCGCACACCAGTTTCATCCCGAACATGGGGTCGGTTTCGCTGACCGAATTCGACCTCGACCTGATCGAGAACTACTGCCCGTTCCTGTGCGTCGACGACCAGGGCCGCCGCGGGACCGAACCCGTCTGGATGTCGGGCCGCAACGGCAAGCGGATGCGCGCCACCTTCCGCGACCGCCCGGCGATCTTGATCACCTCGATCGGCCCGGAAGAGGAATACCGCTGGAAGGACGCCGTGACCTCGGGGCCGGAAATCCGTGCCTGGATGGACGATGGCACCACGCAGGGCCTGCTGCCCTGGTTCACCAAGTTCAACGGCGTCGTGCCCGATACCCGCTGGGTGGACCCGGTGGCCGAAAGTTTTGACCTGCACGCCCGGCTGGAGCCCGTCCTGTCCACGATGACGCCGGTCGCGGAAATCGCGATCCTCGATCCCGCCACCACGCTGCGCCATCACGGCATGGACACCCGCCGCGCGGCCGAGGCCGACGACCTGGGCGTCTACCACGCCCTGATCGAGGCCGGCCTGCCGTTCGAGATGCTTTCCGACCAGGCGATGACGCCTGACAGCCTGCGCCAGTTCCGCGTCGTGATCCTGGCCAATTCCACCTGCCTGTCCGACGACCAGGTGCGGATGCTGGAGGACTATGTCGCGGGCGGCGGATCGCTTGTCGCGGCGCATGAAACCGCCACGCGCACCGCCGACAATGCGCCGCGGGGCGCCATCGCGCTGGGTCCGCTGCTGGGCGTCACGATGACCGGGCCTTCGCGCGGGCCGGTCAAGAACACCTATGTGGCGCTGAACGGCGACCACCCGATCTGCGCGGGCTTCGACGGCGCGACCCGGATCATGGGCGGCACCCGCCTGATGGCGGTGGACGCGGCCCCCGATACGCAGGCGCCGTTCCTGTTCGTCCCCGATTTCCCCGACCTGCCGATGGAAGAAGTCTATCCGCGCGAGGCACCCCGCGGCGCGGCCGTCATCACGCGTGAACATTCGGGCGGCGGGCGGACCGTGCATATCCCCTGGAACATCGGCGGCATCTTCTGGGAGGTGATGGCCGTGGACCACGGCCGCCTGATCGCCAACGCCGTGCGCTGGGCGCTGGGCAAGCGCCCGGACGTCGAGGTGACGGGCAATGCGACGCTCGACCTGTCGGTGCGGGTGGGGGATGGCAGCCTGGCCATCGTCCTGAACAACCTGACCAACCCGATGATGATGAAGGGGCCGATCCGGCGCATCCTGCCCGTGGGGCCGCAGACCGTGTCGGTCGCGCGACCGGCGGGCAGGCGGGTGGGCAGGGTGGACTTGCTTGTCTCGGGGGGGGCGGCGAGGGTGACCGAGACGGCGGACCGGGTCGAGATCGAACTGCCGGGCCTTCAGACCATCGACGTCGTCCATCTGACCTGGGCCTGATCGCGGAACCTACGGCCATGCTGCGCTACACGATCAAGCGGCTATTCTACATGATCCCGACGCTGATCGGGATCTCGGTGATCTCGTTCATGATCATCCAGTTGCCGCCGGGCGACTACATCACGTCGCTGATCGCCGCGATGTCGGACAGCGGGCAGAACTTCGACCCGGCCCAGATCGAGGCGATGCGCCGGACCTACGGCTTCGACGATCCGATCTGGCTGCAGTACTGGAAGTGGATCACCGGCATCCTGCTGCGCGGTGACTTCGGCTATTCCTTCGAATGGAACCGCCCCGTGGCCGACCTGATCTGGGAACGCATGGGCCTGACGCTGACGATCTCGGTCGCGGCGCTTCTGTTCGTCTGGGCGGTGTCGCTGCCCATCGGCATCTACTCGGCGATGCGGCGCAATTCGCTGGGCGACTATGCCTTCACCTTCCTTGGGTTCATCGGGCTGGCCATCCCGAACTTCATCCTGGCACTGGCGCTGATGTACATCAGCTTCAAGTACTTCGGGCAAAGCGTGGGCGGCCTGTACTCGCCCCAGTATGTCGATGCGCCCTGGAGCTGGGACAAGTTCGTCGACCTGATGGCACATCTGTGGATCCCCATCGTGGTGATCGGCACCTCGGGCACCGCCGCGCTGATCCGCATCCTGCGCGCCAACCTGACGGACGAATTGAACAAGCCCTACATGGTGACGGCCCGCGCCAAGGGGCTGCCGGAAACCCGGGCGGTGATGAAATATCCCGTGCGGGTGGCGCTGAACCCGTTCGTGTCGTCCATCGGCTGGGTCCTGCCCGAGCTGATCTCGGGCGTCACGATCACCGCCATCGTGCTGAACCTGCCCATCGCCGGGCCCCTGCTGCTGCGCGCGCTGGTCAGCCAGGACATGTACCTGGCGGGCAGCTTCATCCTGCTGATGGGGGTGCTGACCGTGATCGGCATGCTGGTGTCGGACCTTCTGCTGGCCCTTCTGGACCCGAGGATCCGGTTCCGATGATCCCGCACACCCATCTGGATGGCCCCATCGAGACCGGGCCCGCCATGTCCGCCCTGACACGGGGCGCAGACCCGGCGAAGGATGCCGTCGCGGGGCCGTGGCGGCTGATCTGGCACAAGTTCGCGCGCAACCGGCTGGCGGTGGCGTCGGGCCTGGTGATCCTGTTCCTCTACCTCGTGGCGCTGTTCGCGGAATTCCTGGCACCTACGCTGCCCTCGACCGCGAACACGCGCCTCGCCAACGCGCCGCCGCAGCAGGTGCGGCTGTTCGTGACCGATACCGATGGGGCGCGGCAGTTCCTGCCGCATGTCACCGGCTACACCATGACGGTGGACCAGGCGTCGCTGCGCCGGACCTATGTGGTGGACCCGGAAAAGGTCGTGCCGATCGGGTTTTTCGTGAAGGGCGCGCCCTATGCCATGTGGGGCCTGATCCCGATGGAACGGCGGTTGATCGGACCGGTGGCGGCCACCGACACGATGTTCCTCATGGGCACCGACCGGCTGGGCCGCGACCTGTTCAGCCGGCTGATCTATGGCACCCGGATTTCCATGTCGATCGGCCTTCTGGGGGTGTGCCTCAGCCTGGTTCTGGGGGTCACGCTGGGCGCCCTGTCGGGCTACTACGGCGGCTGGGTGGACCTGTCGGTGCAACGGCTGATCGAGGTGATCTCGTCCATGCCGACAATTCCCTTGTGGCTGGGGCTGGCAGCCGCGATTCCGCTGACCTGGTCGCCGCTGACGGTCTATTTCCTGATCACCCTGATCGTGTCGCTGTTCGGCTGGACGGGCCTTGCGCGCGAAGTGCGGGGCCGGTTCTACGCCCTGCGGACCGAGGATTTCGTGACCGCCGCACGGCTGGACGGGTCGAACGACCGGCGCGTGATCTTCCGGCACATCCTGCCGTCGCTGACCAGCCATATCCTTGCGGTCGTGACGCTGGCCCTGCCGACCATGATCGTGGCGGAAACCGCGCTGTCCTTCCTCGGCATCGGGCTGAAGGCGCCCATCGTGTCGTGGGGCGTCTTGCTGCAAGAGGCGCAGAACGTCCGCACCATCGCGCTGGCGCCCTGGCAACTGGTCTGGCCCGCGGCGGCGGTGGTGGTCACGGTGCTGGCCTACAACTTCCTCGGCGACGGGTTGCGCGATGCCGCCGACCCCTACGAGTCCTGAGCCATGACCGCGATGGACGTCACCCGCGACCAACCCCGCCCGGTGCAGGACGGGACCGCCGACGTGGTCCTGACGGTCGAGGGGCTGAGCCTCGACTTCCGCCTGCGCAACCAGGTCCTGCACGCGGTGCGCGATGTCAGCTTTGCGCTGCGGCGGGGCCAGACGCTGTGCCTTGTGGGCGAAAGCGGGTCAGGCAAGTCGGTGACGGCGCGTGCCCTGCTGCGGATCATCGACAAGAACGGCACGATCACCGGCGGACGGATGGTGCTGCGGGGGGCGGGGGGCGAAGTCGACATCGCCAGCCTGGGCGAACGCAGCCGCGAACTTCTCTCGATCCGGGGCGGGCGCATCGGGCTGGTGTTCCAGGAACCGATGAGTTCGCTGTCGCCCGTCCACACCATCGGCAGCCAGATCATCGAGGCCCTGCGCCTGCATCGCCGGATGACCAAGGCCGAGGCGCGGGCCGAGGCCATCGAACTTCTGCGCCAGGTCGAGATCGCCGATCCCGCGCGGATGATCGACCGCTACACCTTCGAATTCTCCGGCGGGATGCGGCAGCGCGCGATGATCGCCATGGCTCTGGCCGCCGACCCCGAGGTGCTGATCGCCGACGAACCGACCACCGCGCTGGACGTGACGACCCAGGCCGAGATCCTGGATCTGATCAAGCGCCTGCAGGTCAGCCGCGGCATGGCGATGCTTCTGATCACCCACGACATGGGCGTGGTGGCCGAGGTGGCGGACGAGGTCGCCGTGATGCATTTCGGCCGGATCGTGGAGCAGGGCCCGGTCGACGCGATCTTTCACGCGGCCCGGCACCCCTATACCCGGCAATTGCTGGACGCGACCGTCAAGCTGGAGGCGAACCCACGCGGCGCGACCCGCGCCGTGCCGGTCGTCCCCGGCACGCAGCCCATCCTGTCGGTGCGCAACCTGACCAAGCACTACGGCGCGCAGACGGGCTGGTTCGGCAAGTCATCGGGTGCCGTGCGCGCGGTCGATGACGTGAGCTTCGACCTGTTCCCCGGCGAGAACCTCGGGATCGTGGGCGAAAGCGGGTCGGGAAAGACGACGCTGGGGCGGCTGATCCTGCGGACGGTGGAACCGACCTCGGGCACCACGACCTATTTCGGTCCGGACGGCCCGGTGAACGTCACCTCCCTGTCCCGGCGCGACTTGCGGCGGTTCCACCGCGACGTGCGGCTGGTGTTCCAGGACCCCTTCGCCTCGCTCAACCCGCGCATGACCGTGCGCGACATCATCGGCGATCCCCTGCGGGTGGCCGGCCTTGCGCGAGGCGCGGATCTGGAACGACGCGTGGCCGACTTGATGGGGCTGGTGGGCCTCGATCCCAATGGGATGGAGCGGTATCCGCATGCGTTTTCGGGCGGGCAGCGGCAGCGCATCGGCATTGCGCGGGCGCTGGCGCTGGACCCGAAGATCATCATCGCGGACGAGGCGACGGCGGCGCTGGACGTGTCAATCCGGTCGCAGATCCTGGACCTCTTGCTCGACATCCAGGCGCGGCTGGGCCTCAGCTTCATCTTCATCTCGCACGACATTTCGGTGGTGCGCTACTTCTGCGACCGGGTCGCGGTGATGCACCGCGGCAAGCTGGTCGAACTTGGGCCGGCCGAGCAGGTCTGCACCGCGCCGACCGAACCCTACACCCGGGCGCTGCTATCGGCCGTGCCCAGTCTCGACCCCCGCAACAAGCGCATGCTGCACCGCACCCGCTTCAAGGCCTGAGGATTTCGCCCGTGCCCCGCTTTTCCGCCAACCTGTCCTTCCTCTACCAGGACCTCGCCTTCCTCGACCGCTTCGCGGCGGCCGCCGGGGACGGGTTCCTCGGGGTGGAATACATGTCGCCCTATGACGAGGCGCCCGACGCTATCGCGCAGGTGCTGGCGCAGAACGGGCTGACGCAGGCGCTGTTCAACGTGCCGTCGGGCGACTGGGGGGGCGGCGAGCGGGGTATCGTCTGCCTGCCCGACCGGGTGGAGGAATTCCGCAACGGCGTCGCGCTGGCGCTGGACTATGCGAAAGTCTTGGGATGCCCGAGGATCAACGCACTGGCGGGGATCGCGCCCGCGGGCGCCGATCCGGCCCGCCTGACCGACACGCTGGTGGACAACCTGCGCTGGGCCGCGCCCCGCTGCGCCGAGGCGGGCGTCGCCCTGCTGGTCGAGCCGATCAACACCCGCGACATTCCGGGGTTCTTCCTGTCCACCACCGCGCAGGCCGAAGTGATCCTCGACCGCGTGGGGTCGGACAACCTGTTCATCCAGTACGACATCTACCACATGCAGGTGATGCAGGGCGACCTGGTGCCCACCTTTGCCCGCCTGCAAGACCGTATTGCCCATGTGCAGGTCGCCGACACGCCGGGCCGCAACGAACCCGGCACCGGCGAGATCAACTATCCCTTCGTCTTCGCCGAGCTTGACCGGCTGGGCTACGGCGGCTGGGTGGGCTGCGAATACAAGCCCCGCGCCAGCACCAGCGCCGGCTTGGGCTGGATGAAACCCTATCCCCAGGAAAGGCTTGCCCCATGAACATCGGTTTCATCGGACTGGGCGTCATGGGCCGCCCGATGGCGGGCCACCTGATCGCGGCAGGGCACGCGCTGTCGCTTTACCGCGTCAAGGACGCGTCGCGCCAGCTGGTCGAGCAAGGGGGCGTGGCGGCCCCGTCCGCCCGTGCCGTGGCCGAAGTGTCGGACGTCATCATCCTGATGGTGCCCGACACCGCCGACGTCGACGCGGTGCTGTTCGGCGCCGATGGAGTGGCCGCAGGCCTGTCGCCCGGCAAGCTGGTGATCGACATGAGCTCGATCTCGCCGGTGGCCACCAAGGCCTTCGCCGCGCGTATCGAGGCGCTGGGCTGCGACTACCTCGATGCCCCCGTGTCGGGCGGCGAGACGGGGGCAATCAACGCCGCGCTGACGGTCATGGTCGGCGGCAAGCCCGCGGTGTTCGATCGCGCCCTGCCGATCCTGCGGGTCATGGGCAAGACCATCACCCATATCGGCGAGGTCGGGGCGGGCCAGACCGCCAAGGTCGCCAACCAGATCGTTGTCGGCCTGACGATCCAGGCGGTGGCCGAGGCGCTGCTGTTCGCCCGGCACGCGGGCGCCGACGTGGCCAAGGTGCGCGAGGCGCTGATGGGCGGGCTGGCGTCGTCGCGCATCCTGGAACTGCATGGCGAGCGGATGATCCAGCGCACCTTCGCCCCCGGTTTCCGCATCCGGCTGCACCGCAAGGACCTGACGCTGGCCGTCGATGCGGCCCGGCAACTGGACCTCGCCCTGCCGAACGCGGCCGCCACGCAACAGCTGATGAACGCCGCCATCGCGCGCGGCGACGGCGACAAGGACCATTCCGCCCTGATCCTGACCCTGGAGGCGCTGGCCGGCGACACGGCCTGACGGCTTCCTGCCTACGTCCGCACACCCTGACGGCGGCGGCCCGCGCGCTGCCGAACCCCCAGTCTTGCCTGAAAGGACCCCGACCATGCCCCTGACGAACCTGCCGCAGACACC
>CAYYOE010000041.1:13977-16198 GCA_964473055.1 uncultured Rhodobacterales bacterium
TGGGCGCATGCGCGGCAGATCCGCGCCGACGGCCGCCCGATGACGTCGAACATGGGGGTCAGTGCCGCGACCGGCGGGTTTTCCAACAACGGCGGCGGGGCGGGCGCGCTATCCATGAACTGCCCCGAGGTTCGGCAGGCCGTGGGCGATTTCCTGACCGCGCTGGCCACCCGCTACAAGGGGCACCCGGCGCTACTGGGCTATGACGTCTGGAACGAGGTCAACTACGCCGCCGACGTGGATTATTCCGACTGGATGAAGGCCGACTTTCGCCTCTGGCTGAAGGACAAGTACGGCGATCTCGATACCCTGGCCGAGGCCTGGTATCGCTATTCCTACGCCGACTGGGACGACATCGAACCCCCGGCCGAGGTCGCGGCCTATCCCGAAAACCTCGACTGGCTCGATTTCAAGCGCGACAATTACTACGATCAGATGCAGTTCAAGATCGATACGATCCGCGCGGTGGACAGCGACTGCCTGATCGCGGCGCACGGGGTCGGCGGGGCGATCCCGAACATGGCCGCACTCGGGTCCGACGACTGGCTGGCCGCGTCCAAGGTGGAACTCTACGGCCTGACCTGGGTGCCGGGGCGGCGGGGTTTCGCGCCCTGGCAGAACTTCTTCGGGCCGGACCTGACGCGGGCCGCCGCGCGCGGCAAGAAGTGGTGGCATGCGGAACGCCCCGGTGGGCCCCTGTGGATGCAGCCGCAGGTGCTGGGCCGCGACAAGGAGGACGGCCGCGTGATGGACGCCGCCGACATCCGCCTGCTGACGATGACGTCCTTTGCCGCCGGGGCCACGGGCGTGATGAACCTGCGCTTCCGTCCGCTGCTGGACGGCCCGCTGTTCGGCGCCTTCGGGTCCTACGGGATGGACGGCAGCCGCACCGACCGGTCGGACATGGCCAGCCGCCTGGCGAAATGGACGAACGACCCGGCGACGCGGGCGGTGTTCGATGCCCGCCCCGTATCGGGCGACATCGGCCTTCTGGTCATCCCCGAGGCGCAGGCCTGGGACTATCTTCTGAATGCCAACCACCTGCCAGACACCTACAAGCAGGCCATGTGGGGCGCCTATCGCGGGTTCTTCGACAACGGGTTGCAGCCCGACTGGGTGCACATCGACGACATCGACACCCGCGACACGATCTATGCGCCCTATCCGATCATGCTGACCGCCGCCCATGCGCAGCGGCTGGCCGACTGGGTGGCGCGGGGCGGCATCCTGATCTCCGAGGCGACGCCGGGCTATTTCGGCGACCGCGGCAAGGTGGGCACGGTGCAGCCGAACAACGGGCTCGACGTGGTGTTCGGCGCGCGCGAGGACGAGGTGGAGTTCATGCCCGATATCGGCGACCGCATCCGCTTTTCGCTGGACAGCGCGCCGGTGCAGGGGGGCGGCTTCCTGCAATCCTATCGCCCGACGACGGGGCAGGAGCGCGGTCAGTTCGCCGATGGCCGCATCGCGGTGGTCGAGAACAGGCATGGCAACGGCCGCACCCTGCTGGTCGGCACGAACCCCGGGATCGGCTACTTCAAGGCATCCTCGGCCGAAAACCTGCGCTACTTTGCTGATGTCTTTGCCTGGACCGTGCGGACGCGGAAGGTGGAGATGGACAACCTCCGACTTCAGGCGCGCTTGCACGAGGGTCCAGCCGGGTATGTGTTGTGGGTGCTGAACCCGACCCGGAACCAGCAGTCGGTCAATGTCGTCGTTCACGGTCGGCCCGCGACATTCGGGGCCGTGCATTGGCCCGTCGGCACTGCAGAACCGGAGGGGTCACACCTGGTGATCCCTCCGCGCGACGCGGTCGTGGTCGACGTTAGGGCGCCGGCGTAGACATGTGATCTGATCCCCGGAAGCCCGACCATCCTGTTGGGGGCAGACCACTTGGACATCGTGGAGTTGAACAGCACGAAGCGGCCCGCCACAGGTAGTGCCGTTCCCCATTGATCTTCACGAACCTCTCGTCCAAGTGCCATCGTCAAGGGCTGGACTTCATACCCTTGACGCGGCGATTCCAGATCTCGACGGCGAACATTGGACCGAAGCGATGCCACCAAAATCGCACCGTCTCGTGGCTGATCTCAACGCGGCGCTCGTGCAGCAGATCCTCAACGTTCCGGAGCGAGAGCGGGAACCGGACGTACATCATGACCGCCAGGCGGATGATCTCGGGGCTCGTCTTGAACCACTTGAAAGGGCTGGGTTTGGTCAT
>CAYYOE010000042.1:0-4775 GCA_964473055.1 uncultured Rhodobacterales bacterium
GGAATACCCCGGCCCCCGCGCCCAGCCCCAGGCATCGCGGATCATGGTGGGCAGGTCGGACCGGACGGGCCGCCAGCCGAGGTCCCGCACCGCCCGTTCGCTGCCGCAGACCAGCGCCGCGGCGTCACCCGCGCGGCGCTCGCCCATCACCACGGGCACATCCCGGTTCGTCACCCGGGCGGCGGCGTCGATCACCTCGCGCACGGTAAAGCCCGACCCGGTGCCGAGGCAGAATACCCCGTTGCCCCCGCCGCCGATCAGCCGCCGCAGGCCCAGCACATGGGCATCCACCAGATCCGACACATGGACATAGTCACGCACGCAGGTTCCATCGCGGGTGGCGTAGTCCTGCCCGAACACGGTCAGGGGCGGCCGCCGCCCGTCGATGGCGTCGATCAGCAGCGGGATCAGGTGGGTTTCCGGATCATGCGCCTCGCCGACTTCGCCATCGGGGTCGGCGCCGGCCACGTTGAAGTAGCGGAAGACCACCGTGTTCAGTGGGTTCGCCGCGGCGAAGTTGCCCAGCATGTCCTCGATCGCGCGCTTGGAGGCCCCATAGGCGTTGATCGGGCGCTGCGGCGTGTCCTCGTTCAGCACCACGCCGTCCTGGTCTCCGTAGGTCGCGCAGGTGGACGAGAACACGAAATGCGGCACCCCGTGCGCAATGGCAGCCTCGATCAGGTTCTGCGCACCATTCAGGTTCTCACGCCAGTAGCGGCCCGGGTCGCGCATCGACTCGCCCACCAGCGACAGCGCCGCAAAATGCAGGACGGCGACGGGGCGGTGATCGGCCAGGGCGGCATCGATGCTGGCGCGGTCCATCAGATCGCCCTGCGCGAAGGGGCCGAACTTCACCGCTCCCCGGTGCCCGGTCGAAAGGTTGTCGAAGGCAACAGGCAGAAACCCCGCCCGCGCCAGCGCCTTGCAGGCGTGCGCCCCGATATAGCCCGCCCCGCCCGTTACCAGAACCCGGTCCATGCGCTCCTCCGATGCAGGCGCAATCCCTAAACGGGCGCGGCATGGCTGGAAACCCCTGCCGATCCCGCTAGGGTCGATCGGGACACAGGGGGACGGCATGACCGAGGACTGGAAGGCTTACGTCATCTATCAGATCTACCCGCGGTCCTTTCAGGACGATCGGGGCGAAGGCATCGGCACGCTGGCCGGAATCACCCGCCGTCTGCCCCATGTCGCGGGACTGGGCGTGGATGCCATCTGGATCTCGCCCTTCTTCACCTCACCCCAGGCCGACATGGGCTATGACATTTCCGACAATTGCGGGGTGGACCCGATCTTCGGCACACTGCAGGACTTCGACGCACTGGTGGCGCGTGCCCATGACTTGGGGCTGAAGGTCATCATCGACCAGGTGCCCAGCCACACCTCGGACCGGCATATCTGGTTCATGGACAGCCGCACCTCGCGAAAGTCCGCGAAATCCGACTGGTACGTCTGGGCCGATGCAAAACCCGACGGCACGGCGCCGAACAACTGGCTGTCCGTGTTCGGCGGCCCGGCCTGGACATGGGATTCCCGGCGACGGCAGTACTACATGCATTCCTTCCTGCCCTCGCAGCCACAACTGAACTTCCACAATCCCGATGTGGTCGCGGCCGTTCTGGACGGCATGGCCTTCTGGCTGGACCGCGGGATCGACGGGTTCCGGCTGGACAGCATCAACTACCCGTTCCATGACCGGCACCTCCGCGACAACCCCCCGAAACGGGGCGAGACGCCCGAGAAATGGGCCAATCCCTACGACGTGCAGGATCACCTGCACGACAAGACACAGCCCGAAACGGTGGGCTTCCTGCGCCGCGTGCGCGCCCTCTTGGACCGCCACGGCGCGTTCAGCGTGGGCGAAGTGGGCGAAGGCATGGGGGCCAACCGCATCATGGGCGAATACACCCGCGGCGGCGACCGGCTGCACATGGCCTATTCGTTCGAGATGCTGGGCGACGACTTCTCCCCCGCCCACATCCGCACATGCGTCGAGGGGTTCTTTGCCGAGGCACCCGATGGCTGGCCATCCTGGGCCTTCTCGAACCACGACGTCATTCGCCATGCGACCCGCTGGACGCCGCCCGGCGGCGACAGCGACGCGGTGGCGCGCCTGGCCGCGGCCGTCCTGATGTCGCTGCGCGGATCGGTCTGCCTGTATCAGGGCGAGGAACTGGGCCAGACCCAGACGGAACTGGCATTCGAGGAAATCCTCGACCCGCCGGGGCTGAAGTTCTGGCCCGACTACAAGGGCCGCGACGGCAGCCGCACGCCCATGGTCTGGGAAGCGGACGCCGCCCACGGCGGGTTCACCACCGGCACGCCCTGGCTGCCGGTCAAGCCGCCGCAAATGGCCCGCGCGGTGGACCTGCAGTCTGCCGATGCGGATTCGGTGCTGGCCTTCTACCGCGCGATGCTGGCCTTCCGTGGCGCCACGCCCGTCCTGCGGCAGGGCGACATCGTGTTCCACGATGCGCCCGATAGGGTGCTGACCTTCACGCGGGGCGACGGGCCGGGGGCCGTGCGATGCGCCTTCAACCTTGGCGGCCACCCGGTGACGGTCCCGATATCCCGGGCCGGCACGCTGACCGGCCCATATCGCGGCGCGACACTGGCCGCGAAATCCCTGACGCTCGCCCCCTGGGGCTTTGGCTGGGTCGCGTGATCCGCCGTTAGACCCGGCGTCGCGGCAGCGTCAGCACCGCCTCCAGCCCGCCGAGGCCGGCAGACCGCGCCAGATCGAGGCTTCCGCCATAGGCCTGCGCCAGGTCCGATGCGATGGCCAGTCCCAGCCCCGTTCCCGGCGCTGCCATGTCCAGCCGCACGCCGGACCGCAGCACCGCACGCCGTGCGTCCTCGGGAATCCCGGGACCGTCGTCCTCGACCCTCACGCGCACCGCATCGTCCCGGGCCTCGACCGCCAACACGAACCGCCCGGCCGACCACTTCACCGCGTTGTCCAGCAGATTTCCAACCATTTCCTCCAGGTCCTGCCGGTCCACGGGCAGGTCGATCCGGGGGGACGGCCCGGTTTCGAACCGCTTGCCCGCGCGCTCGGCCAGATCCGTGAACAGGCGCGCGAGGCGTGCCACCGAGTTCGCCAGGTCCACGCGGGCGCGCAGGTCCGTCGCCGCATTCGCCGCCCGCTGCCGGGCGAGCGACCGCGCGATCTGCGCATCGATCCGCGCCAGCGCGTCCCGCGCCGTCTCCACATCCGCGCCCGACACGTCAAGGTCGTCCAGTGCGTTGCGCAGGACCGACGACGGGGTCTTCAGCGCATGGGCAAGATCGGCAGTCTGCCGCCGCGACCGGTCCAGGGTTTCCCGGCTCCGGTCAATCAGGCGGTTCAGGTCGCCCACCAGCGGCGCCACCTCGTCGGGGTAGGGCGTCGGGTCTATCGTCGCGTTGCCGGTGTCGTCCCAGCGCCGCGCCATTTCTTCCCGAAGCCGGGTCAGGGGCCGCAGCACCGTCGAGATCAGGACCAGCGCGCCCCCGACCCCGATCATCCCCAGAAACGCAAGGGTGATCCCCAGACTGCGCCGCATCTCGCTCCGGTCGGCATCCAGCCCGGTCAGGTCCACCGCCACGGCAACCGTCCAGACCGTCCCGTCCTCGATCGTCACGCTCTGCACGATGCCGCGCACCGGCCCATCCGGCCCTGGCCCCGTCCAGAGCCGCGGTTCCGGGAATGCAGGCGGCGGCGCCAGCGCCACATCGAACAGCGAAGGCGAAGGGATAAGCTGCCCGTCCGGGGCCACGACCTGCCAGTAGCGCCCGGACAACGGGCGCGCGTAGGCCGGGTCGGCGATCGGGTCGGGCGCGCCGCCCGCCACCGCCACGGCCGCGACGACCTGCCGGTGACGCTCGGCCAGGGCCGTATCGAAGCGCGCGTTTGCAATCCGCTCGAACACCAGCAGGATCGCGATCCCGCCCAGCACGAATGTGGCAACCGCCAGGACAAGACCTCCGGCAAGCGCGCGGCGGCGCAGCGATGCCATCAGGCGCCCGGCTTGTCGATCACATAGCCGCGGCCGCGCAGCGTGCGGATCAGATCGTGGCCAAGCTTCTTGCGCAGGCGCGCGACGAAAACGGCGATCGTGTTGGAATCGCGGTCGCCATCATAGGAATAGATGTGGTCGGACAGTTCCGTCCGGGTGACCATCCGCCCCATGTTGTGCATCAGGTAGGACAGAACGGCGGCCTCCTGCGCGGTCAGGTCCACGGTCATGCCGTCCCGCAGGCAGCGCATCGTGGCAAGGTCGATCGCCACGCCGTCGAATTCGAACACCGCCGGGGCCTTGCCGGTTCTGCGGCGCAGAAGCGCGCGGACCCGGGCCGACAGTTCGGGCATGTGAAAGGGCTTCGTGATGTAGTCGTCCGCGCCTGCGTCCAGACCGTCCACCTTCGCGGTCCACCCGTCCCGTGCAGTCAGGATCAGCACGGGCATCTCGCGCCCCTCCGACCGCCATTGCCGCAGGATCGACAAGCCGTCCAGCGCAGGCAGGCCGAGGTCAAGGATCACAAGGTCATAGGGTTCGTGCGCCCCCATGTGGGCGGCGTCGACCCCGTCGGCCGCCAGATCGACGGCATGGCCTTCCATGGCCAGGGCCCGGCGGACCTGCCCTCCAAGTACCGGGTCGTCTTCTGCGATCAGAATGCGCATCGGACCTGCAACGTGCCTCCCGTCCGGATCAAGATCAACGGTTTCCTTGGCCGCCGCCCTGTCCACCGGCGTTGCCGCCTCCCCCGGCGTTGCCGCCGCCGGGGTTGCCCCC
>CAYYOE010000042.1:4875-16076 GCA_964473055.1 uncultured Rhodobacterales bacterium
CCGCCGGGGTTGCCCCCGCCACCAGGGTTGCCACCCCCCGGTCCGCCCTGGCCGGGCGGCCCGCCACCGCCAAGGCCCGGGGGACCTCCGCCACCGGGACCCGGGGCGCCCCCCCCTCCCGGACCAACGCCCGAGCCACCGGCGACAGCCGATCGTCCCACGCTGCTGCCAGAGCCGCCAGGCTGCTGCCGCGCGGCATTGCGCACCGCAACGGCCGCGGCCGAGTTGCTTGTCAGGGGAACACCGCGCGTGGCATCCACGACAACGCTGCCCACCTGCCCGCCGGGCTGCAACAGCAGGATGCGGTAGTAGACGCCACCGCCCATCGCGAAGGCGCGAACGTCGACCACCTCACCCTGCACGCTGCCCCGGACGCGCTCCAGGATCCGGGCCAGTGGCACGCTCGCCCCATCCGATGTCCGCGCCCGCAATTCCGCCTGACCCAGTTCGCGAATTCCGGCATCGGCGGCGCCCTGGGCGAAAGCCGGCGCAAGCGACAATCCCAGCACCATCACGGCAGGATAGACGCAACGCGCGACGACCGCACCGGACAAGCCGAAGCGCCCGTGCAACGCACGGAAACCGTCCTCAACCGGGGTCGGGTTCCAGCTCATTTCAGCGTGTTACCAGCCCCACGATGAACCGAGGCTGAACAGTCTGTTACGCGAGGGTTCATTGCAAGTGGTGTCAGGTCGTCTTCGGGTCGGGTGTCGGGGCACATGTGCCAGGTCCGGTTTCGGGCCGCAGAAACGATCTAAGGAGACGATCATGACGACACCAAGACATCGCAGGGGCTGGGGTGGGACCGTTTCCGCTGCCTGCATCCTGGCAGTTGCGATTTCTGGCACGACGCTTCCGCTGTTGACGGCACCTGCCCATGCCCGGTCCGAGAACGCGGGCGGGAATGCCGGTGGCGGCGACCGTGGGGCAGACCGGGGCGGCGGACGATCGGACGAGGCGAGGGGTGGTGGACAGGGCCGGTCCGATCAGGCCCCCGGACGGTCCGGTGCGTCGCGCGGTGGCGGCTCCGAGAACGCCGCGCGCGGCAATGCGGGATCGGGCAATGCGGGTCGGGGTGGAAATGGTGGCGAAATGCGCCTGTTCGGCCAGACGATCCGGCTGGGTGCGCCCGGCCAGGGCGCAGGCGCATCGCGCGGCGGGTCCGAACAGCGTGCGGCAACCCGGGCAACCGCGCCGCGCTCTACCGCGCCGACTGACCGCGCTCCGATGACATCGCGCGCGCCGGCCGAGCGTCCGGCCCGCGGTGCAGGGGCGGAACGTCATGCCGCGCTCGCGGGGCTTCTGGGCGCGCATCCGTCGGAGCTCGGCGCATTGAACGCGGCCCGGGCTTCGGAACAGGCCTTTGCCAATGCTGCCCCGGAAAGCCGGGTGGGACGAATCGCTGCCTATCGCGACGCCGTTCTGGCGGGCGAGGAGCTGGCGGATGAACTCGACGCGGCGCGGGCAGCGCTCGAGGCCCTGCCGCCCGGCCGCAGCGCCGACGAGATCCAGGCCGACCTTGACGCATCAACGGCCGAGCGCGCGCTGATCGAGGACGAAATCGTGGGCCTGACAGCCACGCTGGCAGAAGCCGAAGACGATGAACTGGCCGACTTGCTGGAACAGATCGCCGACCTGGAGGCAGAGCGTGACGCCCTGATCGCTGCCGAAGAAGCCCTGCTGGCCGAGGCCGAAGCCGCAGCCGTCCGGGCCGAGGCCGAAGCCATGATCGCCGAACTGGAAGAAGCGCTTGCCGGCCAGCCGGCGACCGAGCGCGACCTGCTGGAAGCCGCAGCCAACAAGCCCGTGACCGACGCCGTCGAGGCAGAAGTGCGGCGCCTGCTGGGTCTGGACTGATGCTGGTCCTCGGTCCGTCCCTGACCGACCTGTGGAAAGCCCTGCGCCCCGGCGGGGCACCCCGGGCACAGGTCGATCCGGTGCATGCGAAACTGCTGGCGCGCGCGACCGAGCAGGGACGCCTGCATCAGACCGGGGGGCGGGCCGACCCCGCCCCCTACCGGGCGCTGCTGGCCGAGCACCTGAACGCCGGACAGGCCCGGCGGCCCCTGACCAGATCCGGGCAGGGATAGGCCCGGCCCTCAGGCCTGCTGCCAGGCACTGACGACGGCCGGCAGATCCTGGACCGCGACCAGGGCACCCAGTCCGGCCTCGGGCGAGCCGACGATCACCAGGGCTTGCCCGTCCCCGTCGATCAGGGCGACGAACCCGGCCACGCACCCGTCTGCAAGCCCGGCGGCCAGCGCCGACGGCAGCCCCCCGGGTGCAAGTCGCGCCGTGATCTCGGCCAGGGCCGCCGCTGCCGCCTCGTCCCCGCGGGCCATATCTGCCCCTGCCAGCGCACCGAACCCCGCGCTGGCTTGCGCGTGGGTCCATGCCGCCGGAGCCCATCTTTCCAACCGCGCGGGCAACGAGCGGTCGGGCCAGACCTCCACATTCAACTGCCGCGCCAGCACCGTGGCCGCGATCCCGGGTCCAGCGCCCGACGCTTGCCCGGCACCGACCGTGGACTCGATCACCTGCACGGGTGCGCCGCCCGTCGCATCGACCCAGTCCGCCAGAACCCGCGCCACCTGCGCCACCGCCTCGGCATCATCGAAACCCAGGGGCGTGCCGAAGATGGCGGCAGCATCAGGTGCAAGCCCCGCGGGCGCGGGGCCGATCAGGGCCACCAACCGCCGCTCTGCGGCCGTCAGGTGCAGCCCACCCGCGGCCGTCGGGGCGGAACCGCTGCCCCCCACGCCAAAGCTCAGGGTTCGGGGCAGGATCGTCGCATCCACGGCCTGCAGGATGCCGCGCAAGGGGTCGCCCGCCAGCACATGACCGCCCGCACCGCCAACCGAGGCAGCCCCGGCAAGCAGCGCCCGCACCCGTTCCGCATCGCTCATGGTCGCGGCCCCACGGACAACAGCGCCAGCACCCGCGCCGGATCGGTCAAGGGCGGCAGCACAAGGCACAGACCCTCTCCACCCGCAGCACCCGTGGCAGGATCGACGATCCGGCGCACCACCCGCAAGGCGGCGTCATCCAGCGCCAAGGCCATCTCGCCGCCCGTCCCAAGGACGTCCGCCGCCCAACCGCACAGCGCATCCAGCCGTTCCTGCGGCAGGCGCCGGGCGGTCTCGGCGCGCAACACGGTGCGTGCCGAAAGGTCCACATGGGCCACGGCCTCGCATCCCGGCAAGGCAGCAAGCAGGGCCTGGCAGTCCGGATTCGGGTCCAATTTCAGCGTTTCCTCGGGCATCGCCGGAACGGTGGCAGGCATCGCGCGCGCCGTCCAGAGGGCTCGGCACGTCCGCGCGGGGCGGGGCGCCTGCCTCAGACGCGCGCCGGGCGCGGGGTGCGCGCCTCGACCGCGATCCGGCGCGGCATGACGGCCCCGGACGCAGCCGCGGCGCCGTTTGTCCCGGCAGCGGGTCGGGCAAGCGGTGCATCCCTCGCGCCACCCTGTGCGGCTTCACCCGCCGCCCGGGCGCGCAGACGTTCGAACGGGTTCGACGGCGCATTGACCTCGGGCATCCCGTCCGCGTCCCCGTCGGGGCTCTGCGCGTCAGACGTCGATGCCCGCGCGGGCCGCGACACCCGTGGCACGCGCCGGTCCGCGGGCGCCGTGCCCAGCGCGATTTCGCGGCCCAGGGCCTGCACCAGCGCCAGCAGACTGTCGGCAAAGACCTCGGCCCCGCTCGTTTCCCACAACGCCGGGTCGTGCTCGGCCCGCAAAGCCTCGGTCAGGGCAATCGGGAACACCTCGCGGAACTGCCCCTCGACCTCGTGCGAGACACGGGTGACGATCCGCGCGCGGTCACGCTCCGACATGATCTTGTCGATCCGCGTCAGCAACAGAAGGCTGCGCTTGTGCAGGGCCGGGTCCACTTCTTCCCAGACCGCGCTTTCCGACTGTCGCCAGGCCTGGGTCGCATGGGTGCACCAGATCACCCCGTCGGCAAGGTCCAGCGCACGGCCCCAGACATCAGCCGACATGTTCGGGTCCGATATGCCCGGCAGGTCGAGGATGTCGCACAGTTCCAGAACTTCGGCTTCCATGGGAACCCGCACATGGGCGGTCTCACCCGGTGTGACCCCGTCCAGACCATCCTCGCCCAGGTCGTGTTCGTTGCCATCCAGATCGACCCGAACCATCGGCCCGGTGCCATGGACATACCAGATCGGCGGCAGCTGCGTGGCCGTCACCCGGACCGGCGACCGTGTCTCGCCCAGCAGAAGATTGGCCAGCGTGCTCTTGCCCGCGCTGAATTCGCCCATCAGCGCCATGCGCGGGCGGCGGGGGGGCTGCGCCTCGGCTTCCTGTCCCTCGGTCGTCGTTTCTGCTTCCATCGGATTTCCCCTCGGGTTCGGTCCGCTCAGGCGACAAAGGCCGCGATCTGTTCCACCGCTCCGGTCAGCTTCTCGCGACGGTTCCGGTCCTCGGGCCGTTCCAGACGCGCCTGCAGTTCTTCGATCTCCATGGCCGCATCGCCCGACAGGCCCGCTGCCACCGCCTTCTGATCATTGAGGAATTCCGCCAGCGCCGCCGAGGCCTCGGCCCGGATCGCCCCGGCGTGATCGACATAGAGGGCGGTCACGATCGGCTGCGTTTCCGCCGCGATCATCTTGCGGAACTCTTCTGCAAAGGCGCTGTAGCTGCGCTGTCTGCGCCACCAGCGGCTCCACCAGGTGCCCTTCATGTCCAGTGCGATGGTCTGACCCAGCATCACCGGCGCCGGGACTGACGGGGCGTCGGGCACCTCCAGCACGAAGGCCGCATCGGGCAGGCGGAAGCTCTTCAGGTACAGCTTGCGCACCTCGTCGCGCGCATTGGTCAGGGCCGCGGTCGTGGCCTTGGACGCGGCGCTGGCGAACACCTGATAGCTCGTCCGCATCAAGAGCCGCAGACCCGCCGGATCGTAGGTCCAGACCTCGTCGTCGCCGAAGGTTTCCAGGTGCCGGATCAATTCGGCCGTCGCCCGGTCAAGGAACGCGGCATGGGTCCGGTCCAGACGGCGCCGGAAGTCGTCGATCACGCGCTCCATGACGGTATCGAAGGCGGTCTGGCATGTTCGCGCGATCGCATCGATCTCGCGCGCCAGCAGGGCGGGATCGACCGGCGCGATCGCACCGCCGCCGACCCGCAGGGCCACGACATTGTCCCGCGCGGCCATCCCGGACCCCAGGTTCATCGCCGACTTCGCCACCCGCCGCACCATCTCGCGGCCCTGCCCGGCGACGGTCCGCGCGGCCAGCACCGACAGCAATTGCGGCACTCCGGACAACTCCCACAGGATCCCCGGTGTCTCATCCGGGGCCGCCTCGGGCATCTTCGCTTCGGCCCAGGCCACCAGCGCCTCGGCAGACGCGGGATCGAGCGAGCCCAGCCCCCCGCCCAGGGCGGCCCCGGCCCATTGCGCGCTGCCAAAGACGATCTCGGCATCCGCCGGGCCATTCAGCGCACGCAACGTCGCGCGGATCGACGCCTCGATCTCCGGGACCGCGGCCACCGGGTCGGCCAGTTCGTCGATGCGGTTGACGAAGATCACCACCTCGCGCGCCCGCACGTTGGAAATCAGCCGGATCAGCGCCATGTCCACGGTGGACAGCGCCTGATGCGCCGACAGCACCACCACGCACAGCCGGCTGTCGCGGATCGCGTGCAGGGTGATCTGCTCGCGGATCATGAAGGTGTCGTTCACGCCCGGCGTGTCGCGCAGGCACAGGTTCACCGGCAGGCCCGGTGCATGCAGCCACAGATCAGCCGATTTCGTGATGTCGGCGAACCGGCCCTGCCCCGACCCCGCCTTCACGTCGAAATCGTCGCCCAGACAGACGTAGCGCTGGATCAGGTCGTCGTCGAAATTGGCGTACTCGTGTTCCTGCCCCATCAGCAGTTCGAACTTGCGCCCCAGGCGCGCACGCGATTTCTCGCGCATCTCGGCCAGTTGGGCGCGCACCTTTTCCATCTCGTCGCCCGCACCGGCCCGTTCGGCCAGTTCCCCCAGCCGCCCGCCCCGGTCGACCAGGCGCGACCATTCCTCGTCGGTGAAGAACCGGAACCGCGCCCGCGGCCGCGCCCCCAGCGGCCGAGCCGACAGGTGCAGCGAGGTGACGACCGAGGTCCAGGGGTTCACGTCGGCAGGCAAAAGCCCCTGCCGACCAATCATCGCATTGACCAGGCTTGTCTTTCCCGCCTTCACCTGCCCGATCATCGTCACCGACGGCTCGAACGCCCGCGCCATCTGCCGCAGCCGGCGGGCGGCCTGGGCGGTATCGCGATCGCCGGCCTCCTGCATCCCGGCCAGCGCCGTATCCAGCGCGCGCAGGTCGCGCCCCAGCGGCGCGAACCCGTCCAGCGCCCGCAACGTCAGCTCCGGCAGTGGCACCGCGTCGACCGCCGGGCGCTCCTCGACGCGCCCGGCAGGGGTGCCCTGCGGGCGAAGCCCTTCGGACGACACGATGGAACGCAGCGGATCGGCAGACATTGGCATGAACCCCAAAACAAACCCTGTCGGGCAGATACGGCGCAGATGGCCTGCTCAATCGTCCTGCCCGACGACTATCGTTGCCACTCTGGGTACTGAAAGGGACGTCAATGTGGCGGGAATCCGGCACTTGGCCAAAATTGGACGGAAACCGAGCCGTGATCAGGCAGCCAGCGCCCGGTCGAACCCGCGCCGCAACTGGCAGATCAGCGCCGCCGCGTCCGCCGCCTGCGAGGGGCCGCCTTCGATCTGCAGAAGGACGGTCAGATCGGCCACTTCGTCGACCGCCGCCCGCAGCGGCTCCAGCTTCGCTTCCTCGTCCGGGCTTGCCAGGTCCTCGGGCTCCAGGATCGCAGCCAGATCCCCGGCGATGGCCGCGCAACGGCCCAGAACTTCTGTCATCCACGCACCGCCGCCCGATCCACCGGCATCAAGGTCCGGCGTTACCTCGGTCAGAAGTGCCCCGGCCTGGTCCTGCAGATGCAGGATCGCCTGCACGGCCCGGGCCGGGTGCTGCGGCAACGGGTGACGACCTACCGAAGACTCGCGAGCAACTGCAGCGGCAGGGACCGGCGGCGCCACGCTTGAAGCCTCGGGGCCAGTCTCGGGTTCCCGCTCGGGCGTGGGCGCGGGGCGCCATTCCGGCGGCTCGAACCGCGACAGGACCATCAACGCCGCCTCGATATCGGCCGCACGGCCCGCGTTGGCCATGTCGGCCACCGCCTGCGCCAGAGCCCCGGCGCCCGATGCCGTCAACGCCGCCGCATCCCCCGTGGTCAGCGCCGCGTCCAGAGGCTCGCGCCAGACCGGCCAGGCGGCCCGAAACCCCGCAGGCAGGCCCGACCGGATCGGCCGACCGGCCGGGACCGGTCCCTTGGCCCCGGTCAGCACCATCACCGCGTGGTCCTTCAACTCGTCCGGCGCGGCCTCCCATGCGACGCGGTCGGCGTCGGTCAGCCGTTCGGTGCACCACAGCGCGATGTCGGTCCGCGGCAGCGCCCAGCGGATCGCCGCCGCCAGATCGCCCGCGCTGCCGTCTGTGACCACTTCCAGCAGGGAAAGTTGCCGCAGCCCGGGTGCCCCTGCCGCGGTCAGTCGCACAAAGGCGGGCAAAAGGGCCAGATCATCCCCGGTCGGCAGCCCTTCGCGTTCGATACGGCGGCCATCTCCGAGGGTCATTTCGGTTGCGGGGCCGGGTCCGCCCAGAACCTCGGTCGTGGGCAGCCCCGGCAGGTCCGGCATCACCCGAGCTCCGGCCAGGATGTTGATCACTGCCGACTTTCCGGTTCCCGGCAGGCCGAAGACGGTCACGCGCACGGGGCGCTCTAGCGCCGCGCGCATCCGTCCCACGCGCGCGGCGACCGATGGCGGCAGCATCCCGCTTCCCTCGATCCGGGCCAGCCGCGCCACGACCGCGGCGGTATCCGTGCCGGTCCCTGTCATCGGCCCCCCCGCCTGTCCCAATCCTGTCCCCTGCCAGCACCCGGTCGCCGCGCCTAGCGACCGTGCCCGCCGAACCGGGCAAACAGTTCGCTGCCGATCCCGAACGGCAGGGTCAGCGTGGTCGGCCGTCGGGTTGTGGGCCGACGCGATTGCGGTCGGGGTTTGTTCACGGCGAAGTTCTGGATCGCCCGGTCGGCAACCCGCAGGACGGACAGCGCCACATTGTCCTGATCAGGATCGCCAAGGCTCCGGACAGCCCGCATCAGCTCGGCCGTGATGACCTCGGACGGCTGGTGCTCGGTCTCCGCAAGGGCGGCGGCGATTCCGGCCTTGCCGATGAACTCGATCCCGTCCGACGCGGCAATCACAAGGTCGCCCGGGCGCAATTCCACCGGGCGTTCCGGACAATCGGTGCGCGCGATGTCCTGGCCATAGATTACGCTTGTCAGGCAGCTCCGGTCGGGGTGGTTGCGCGCGGTCTCGGGGTCCATCAGCCCAGCATCGACCATCAGGTCGATCTGCGGGGCCAGCGAATGCACCTCGTTCAGGCGGTGCAGCACCCCCTCGCGCCACAGCCACAACGGCGAATCGCCGACCGACAGCCACCACAGGCGCGACCCGTCGATCAGCGCCACCAGCAGCGTTGCCCCCATGCCCTTCGTCGCCGGCTGCGCCGCTGCATGGGCCCGGACGGCGGCGTTCGCCGCCCCGGCCGCCGCACGCAGCAACCGCGGGATCGCCGAGCGCGCGCCCCCCCGGCCCGCATCCCAGGCCTCCAGCACTTCGGTCATCGCGGCCGTGACCGTCTCGACAACCAGGCGACTGGCTACATCGCCCGCCGAATGTCCGCCCATCCCGTCAGCCAGCACGACGAACCCGGCCTCGTCCCCCGGCAGCGTGCCCGTGGCAAGCGCGTCTTCCTGATAGTCGCGCGCGCCCCGGTCGAGCGCTGCGGCCACATCGAGAACGATTTCGACGCCGAGATCAGTTCCGGGCATCTGCACGGTCGCCAGCCTTGGGTTCCGCGGGGTCTTCGGACCAGTCGAAGTCCCGCCCGCAGAACGCAACAAGTTTCAGTGTCGTCTCGCCGATCCGGATGATGTCGCCATCCTTCAGGTCCTCGGTCGACAGGACCGGGCGGCCATTCAGGCGGACGATGTTGGACTTGCCGCCATGCCCCAGGAAGAACCCGCGGGATTCCTCGTCATAGGCAATCGCCGCATGCATCTGCCGCGAGATCGCAGTATCGCCGAAATCCAGCTGGATCGTCTGGTCCTCGTCCCGCCCGATCGGCGACACACCGGCGCGCAGCGTGAACGAGGCTCCTCGTCCCGGGCCGTCCGTCACCACCACCCAGCCCACGGGAAACCGGACCGGTCCGGCAAGCGGGGCGGCAGAGGGTGCAGCCAGCGGGTCCGGCGCGACATCCTCGGCGGAATGGAACCCCAGCAACCGCGTGCGCACACGTCCTGCCTTGCGCGGTGGCAGCGTGCGCAGCGGCTCGGGTTCCGGGGCCGACGCGGCAGCCGCCGCTGCGGCCACCGCTTCCGGCGCGACCGGCTGGGGCGGTGCCGCGGTCTCGGCGAACCGCATGACAGCCGCTTCCTGCTCTTCAGCCTCGACATCCCAGATCCGAGGCGCCCGGGGCGACGCCGCCGGTGTCGCTGTCTCCGGTGTCGCTGTCTCATGAGTGGCTGTCTCTGGCGTCGCTGGCGCGCTTGCCGCTTGCGCAGCGGCCCCACGAACCGCCGAATCCGAAGCCCCGGCCACCGCACCAAGCGCCGCCCGCGCCGCCGGCGGAAGGGCAGCGGCGATCCCCGCAAGGATCGCATCGTCGTCGCTGGCGCCCTGCCCGCGCACGGGCGCCGACTCTGCCTCTGCCTCTGCCTCTGCCTCTGCATCTGCCTCTGACGCATATTCGACAGGGTCGGCTGCAACCGCCTGCGGCTCCGGGCCCGTATCCGCGTCGGCGTCGGCGTCGTTCAGCACCGGCTTGCGCGCAGCGACAAGGGCCGCAAGGGCCGGGTCGTCCGTCAGGTCGTCCAGCGCATCCGGGTCGTCCTCATCCGAGCCCCAGCCGGCCATCTCCCCGGCCAACCGCTCGTCTCGCGGCGCGGACATCGGGCGACGCGCAAGCTGCGGGTCATAGCTTGCCTCCGGCATGTCGGACGTGGCGGGGACGGCGTCGAGCCCCGGCGCATCCAGTTCGAAGGAATCGATCTCGGCGTCATCGAAGGTGCCGAACTCCAGGTCGTCGAAACCGGCGTCCGGAACGACCGGGGACGGTCGCCGGGCCGTTGCACCAGCACGCCCCCCGCCCAGACGTTCCGCCACCAGGCGCGCGACATCCAGATCGTCGTCCGTATCGTCCCCCAGAAGACCGTCGGAATCGGTCTCGGGGTCCATGGCCGCCAGTTCCGCTTCCGCCGCCCTGCTGCGCGCCAACCGTTCGCGCATCGGCGAAAGCTCGAAGAAATCCTTTACCGGCGGCTCGTCCGCAACAAGGCCAGGTGCTCCGCCGGGTCCCCGGCGCACGATCATCTCACGAAGAAACCGCATCGTTACTCTCCCTCATTCCTTGCGCAGCGTGTCGGCCGAATGCGCGTCGACCCCACGTCCGGTCAGCCGCGACAGGGCGCCTGACAGCATCCATGCAATCATCGACGTCCGGCGGCGCTGGCGCGCCCGTCCACGGCCCAGCTCGCCGGTCTCGAATCCATCGCCCTGAAGGGCCCGTGCCACCTGCGCAACCGGAACGTCCATCGCAGTGCCCACGCGATCGCTGTCCGGGCCGTCGCCGCCACGGGTCAGCGGACCGCGTCCCGGCTCGGGCACCGGGGTGCTCTCGACCAGCTGGACGATCGCCTGCTCCAGCATCTTGTCGCGCTTCGCCCGCTCCAGCGCCGCGCGCCGACGCTTCTCGGTGTCGATCATCTCGACCCATTCCGCCGCGCTCTGCAGCCGGTCCTTCGGGAAAATCGACAACGCCTTGTCGATCGCTTCCAGGAAGAACCGGTCATGGCCCCGCACGCGCACGCTGAGGGGCACATAGGGATCGGGCTTCTTCTCGGCGATGGCGGCCAGCCGCGTCTGACTGTTCAGCGGTGCCTCGCCGGTCAGCACATGGTAGAATGTCGCCGCCAGCGCATAGAGGTCGGACGACGGGAACTGCTTGCCCCCGGCCAGATAGAATTCCTGCGGGGAGTACCCGTCCTTGACCGTGTGCAGCGACGACAGCACCCGGCTGGCCCGCGTCGCCTGTTCGCG
>CAYYOE010000043.1:0-15942 GCA_964473055.1 uncultured Rhodobacterales bacterium
CAGAACAGTGCCGCCGACCACGACCGCCGCGATGGTGTGCAGCGCAAAGCCCATGCCGGCGGTGGACTGGATCGCGTTCAACCGCCCGGTGAGCAAGATGCCCGCAATGGCGGCGCAAAGCCCCATCAGCATGTAGTGATAGACCTTCTGGCGGTTGATGTTGATGCCGGTCAGTACGGCCGCCTCGCGGTTGCCGCCGATGGCGATCGCGTAGCGCCCCAGCTTGGTGTAGCGATAGAGGATGAGGCCCGCCCCAAGCGCCAGCAGGCCGACGATGGCTGCTGTCGGGATGGTGTCGAACACCCGCCCGCGTCCGAGAAAGGGAATAGGCTCGGGAAAGCGCGCCAGCACCGCCCCCGCAGCCAGCACCAGACCGATGCCGCGATAGATCTGGTCCATCGCCAGCGTCGCCAGCAGGTCGGGCACGTTGAGCTTGGTGATGACCAGCCCGTTGATCATGCCGCAGGTCAGGCCGATCAGCATCGCCGCCGCCATCGCCGGGTATGGGCCCCAGCCCTGATCCTTGATCAGCATGGCCATGCAGACCGCCGACAGCGCCGCGACGGCCCCGATCGACAGGTCGATGCCCTTGCCGGTGATGACGATGGTCATCGCCATGCCCAAGACCATGTAAATGGCGGCGTCTTGCAGGATGATCATCATGTTGGCGAGTTCGAAGTATCGAGGCTCGAAGATCGCCATGCCGATGGCAAGGGCCAGGATCATCGCCAGCGGGCCGACGATGTTGATGTAGCGCTCATACCAGGGCAATGCGCCCATCCGTCCCTTGTTGCTTTCGGCGCGCGATCCTGCCGCGGGTTCCAGTGTCGTCTCACTCATGTCCGTATCCTTCCCCCGGTTCACGCGTAGGCGTCTTCATGCACATCGGTCGAGCCGATGATCATGCCCAGCACCTCGCGGCGCGAGCTTTCCGCGATCCGGACCACGCCCGCCTTTCGCCCGCCGCGCATCACCTGCACGCGGTCGGCCACGGCAAAGACGTCCTCGAGGTTGTGGCAAATCAGGATCACCGCCGTGCCGCGGTCACGCACCGACCGGATCAGGTTCAGCGTGTTCCGGGTTTCTTCCGGACCCAACGCGGCGGTCGGCTCGTCCAGCACCAGAACCCTGACATCGCCCAGATTGATCGCGCGCGCGATGGCCACCGCCTGCCGCTGCCCGCCCGAGAAATTGCGCGTCGGCTCGTCGATATTGGGCAGATAGACCCCGACGCGCTCCTTCAGTATCTTGTCTGTCTCCTCACGCATTTTGGCGTTGTCGATGAAGGGAATCCCGAGAATGCGCTTCATCGGCTCCACGCCGAGGAACACATTGGCGGGCGCGGGCAGGCTGTCGACAAGGCCGAGGTTCTGATAGACCACCGCCACGCCCGCATCCATGCTGTCGCGACGATTGCGGATCTCCTGGGTCTTGCCGTCGATCACGATACTGCCGCTGTCGGCCTGGTAGATTCCGGTCAACACCTTGATCAGCGTCGACTTGCCCGCACCGTTGTCTCCGACGATGGCGAGAACCTCGCCTGGGTAGAGATCGAGATCGACATCCATCAGCGCCTTCAAGCCGCCGAAGGATTTATTGATGCCCTGCATCCGCAGGACCGGTTCACGGGTCTCCGACATGTTTCCTCCCCTTGGGTCAGCGCCTGTGCGCCGGTTCTTGGTCTTGCCGCCCTCAGTGCGCAATGGCCGCCCTCTGCGACCCGATCTTGGGCCACAGGCTGCGCCGATTCCTCCTCCGGCACCGAATTTGGCAAATGTCACACTATTATGTCAAATGCTGATATTCCTGTTTTGCCACCGTCACGCCTCCGCTTCCGCCAGCAGTCTTGCGAGGGCCTCGTCGATCACGAGACGCCGCACGACGCCCGCGCGCAGCACCGCGCGCAAAGCCCTCAGCTTTTCGGCGCCGGCGGCCAGCATCACCACGTCTCGGTCGCACAGATCGGCAAAGGAAATGGCCGGCGCGCGCCGGTTCAGGTCGACAGCGGCGAGCCGGCCATCCTCGCAGAAAAACCGGCCCGTGGTGTCGGCGACCGCCCCCGCCGCTGCCAGGGCGGCCTGATCTGCCGCCGTCAGCACCCCGGATTTATAGAGCAAGGCGCCCGGACCGCATTCGCCCACGCTGACGATCGCGTAATCGGCCTGGCGCGCGACCTCGAGCGTTTCGCGCACCAGCCGCTGAGACAGAATGACCTGCGCCGCCGCCTCGTCATCGGCGATGAAGGGCGCGGGCATGAACAGCGCCGTTCCCCCGGTGAGATCCGCCAGATTGGTGCAGACGTCGAAGGGTGAGGAATCGGATGTCTGCGCCATTGACCCCATCAACGAGACGAAGCGCAGGCCGGGATTGCTGATCCCCGAGACCGCGCGCGCCATGGCGGCCAATGTCCAGCCCCAGCCCATCCCGATGGTCAGTTGCGCGCCGCCACTGGCAATCCGTTCCAGAAAGCGGGCGGCGGTCACACCGACCGCGCGGCGCGCCATCGCCGATGCCTCCGCCCCGTCCGGCATGCCATCGGGCATCGGGGCCACCATGACTTCGGTCAGCCCCCATTGGGCCTGAAGCGTATCGGCCAGCGCCAGCGCAGAGGTTGTGTCGTGGGTGATCGAAACCCGCACGATGCCGCGTTCGCGCGCATCGGCCAGAAGGCGCAGCACCTTGAACCGCGAAATCCCGAGCGCGCGGCTGACCTCCTCCTGGCTGAGTTGGCCAACGTGGTAGAGCCACGCTACCCGCGCCAACTGGTCAGTGTCACCCGAACCCTCGAACATCGGCTTCTCCATTTGTCATTGCAACTTGACCATTGACTAGATCGTCGGTCAATTCCTATTTTCACAAATGTGCGTTGTTTGCACAATATTGCATTGCAGCAATGCAGGTGCAGCGATAAGGGGGGCGCCATGGGTTATGTGATCGGAATCGACGGTGGGACGGAAAGCTTGCGCGCGCATGTCTTCGACCTGTCGGGCCGGGCACGCGGGATTGGAAAATGCGCCTATGCCACGACCTTTCCCGCCCCCGCCCGCGCCGAACAGAACCCCGATGACTGGTGGCATGCGGCCGGTGTCGCCGTGCGCGAGTCGATCGCGGCGGCGGGCATCGGGGCGGATCAGGTGCTGGCCTTGGCCGCCGACACCACGTCATGCACCGTTGTGGCGATGGATGCCGATGGCGCGCCGCTGCGCCCTGCCCTGTTGTGGATGGATGTGCGCGCGCATGCCGAAGCGGCAGACCTCGTGGCGACGGGCGATCCCGCGCTGTGCCTTAACGGCAATGGCGCGGGCCCGGTCAGCCCGGAATGGATGTTGCCCAAGGCGCTGTGGCTCAGGCGCCATGAGCCTGCGATCTTCGCGCGCGCCGCGCGGATCTGCGAATATCAGGATTACCTCAATTTCAAGATGACCGGGCGCTGGTGCGCCTCGCTCAACAACATCACGATGCGCTGGCATTACCGCACTTACGGCGGCGGCTGGCCCGAAAGCCTGCTGGCCAAGCTGGATCTGTCCGACCTCATGGGGAAATGGCCGTCCGAGATCGTAGCGCCGGGTGCGGTCATCGCCGGGTTGACGGCGCAGGCCGCCGACCATCTGGGCCTTCCCAAGGGGCTGCCGGTGGTGCAGGGCGGCGCCGATGCCTTCATCGGGATGGTGGGTCTTGGCGTCACGCAACCTGGCGAGATGGCGCTGATCACCGGATCGTCGCACCTCCATCTGGGCATTGCCGACCGGTCAGTCCATGCGCCGGGGGTCTGGGGCACCTACATGGATTGCGTCTATCCCGGCAAACCGGTGATCGAGGGAGGGCAGACCTCCACCGGATCGGTGATCGCCTGGTTCAAGCGCCATTTCGCGGAGCACACCGGTTTCGATCAGCTGAATGCCGAAGCCGCCGCCCTGCCACCCGGTGCCGAGGGGCTGCTGGCCGTCGATCATTTTCAGGGCAACCGCACGCCGCATACCGATGCGCTCGCGCGCGGCGCGATCACGGGCCTGACGCTCAAGCACACGCAGGCGCATGTCTACCGAGCGCTGGTCGAATCCATCTGTCTCGGCACGCGGCTGATCGTCGACAGTTTCGGCGACGCTTTCGACGCCCGGCGCATCGTCGTGGCGGGGGGGGCCACCAATTCCGATTTCTGGTTGCAGGTCCATGCCGACACGCTGGGCGTCGCGCTGGAATTGACCGAGCAGCCCGAGGCGCCGGCGCTAGGGTCCGCGATCCTTGCCGCCACGGGCGCAGGCCGGTTTGCCAGCATCGAGGAGGGCTGCGCCGCCATGGTGCGTACCGCCCGCGTGATCGAACCCGACGCCGCCCGCCATGCCGCCTATGCCCCGATCTTTGACCGCTACCGCGCGGCCTATGCCGCCCTCAAACCCCTGCGCGAGGCCCCATGACCCCCCAAACACCCATGGCCAACACCGCGCCAATCCGGCGCTACACCACCATGCGCCGCATCCGCAGCTTCGAGGAGCGGGTGGGCGAATTGTTTCTGCGCGGCGAAAGCGCGGGTTCCATGCTGCACCTGTCGATCGGCGAAGAGGCGGTGGTGGGCGTCACTGACGCGATGCAGGACGGCGACAGCTTCACCACGCACCACCGCGGCCATGGCGTGTTTCTGGGCCGGGGCGCGGACCCCGCGCGCATGATGGCCGAGATCGGCGGCAAGGCCACGGGCTATTGCCGCGGCAAGGGCGGGTCGATGCATATCGCCGACCGCGCGCTGGGGCATCTGGGGGCCAATGCCATCGTCGGCGGCGGCATCCCGCATGTGGTGGGCGCGGGCCTGACCTATCGCAACAAGGGGCAGGATCACGTCTCGGTCGCCTTCTTCGGCGATGGCGCGATGAGCCAAGGCATCTTGTACGAGGCGATGAACATGGCCGCCCTGTGGCATCTGCCGGTGCTGTTTTGCTGCATCAACAACCAGTATGGCATGGGCACGCGGGTGGATCGTTCAGCGGGCCGCGTGGCCTTTGACGAACGCGCGCGCGCCTTTGGGCTGAGCGGCGAGATCGTCGATGGCCGGGATGTGGAGGCGGTGCATCAGGCCGCCGAGACGCTCCTGGCGGGCGCGCGCGGCGGGCAGCCCGCCTTCCTCGGGATCGAGGCCTACCGTTTCTATGGCCATGCCCGGATGGACAAAAGCCCCTATCGCACCCCCGAGGAAGAGGCCGAGGGCCGGTTGCGCGACCCCATCGCGCAAGCCCGTGATGCTCTGACCGGCGCAGGTCTGGCCGATGCCGTCGATCTCGATGCCATCGACGCGGCGGCAGCCTCGGAGATGGACGCGGCCCTGGAGGCGGCGGTGACTGCCCCGCCGCCCGAGGCGGGAACGATGTTCGAGGATGTCTATGCCCCGAACACCCCTGCCCCCGAACCGCAGGCCACACGCCTGCGCAGGATCTTGTCGGAGGATGCGGCATGAGCGTGATCCAGACCACCTATCGCGACGCGCTGCGCGACGCACTGAACGATGCGATGCAGGCCGATCCCGACATCATCCTGATCGGCGAAGAGGTGGGCCTTTACGGCGGTGCCTATGGCGTCACCAAGGGGCTGATCGACAGCTTTGGGGCCGAGCGCGTGATCGACGCGCCCATTTCCGAGCCTGCCATCGTCGGCGCGGCGGTCGGTGCCGCGATGACCGGCCTGCGCCCGGTGGCGGAGTTGATGTATGTCGATTTCGCGGGCCTCGTGATGGACCAGTTGGCCAATCAGGCCGCGAAAAGCCGCTACATGTTCGGCGGCCAGATCGGCGTGCCGATGGTGTTGCGCACCCAAGGCGGCACCGGCCGGTCAGCGGCCGCCCAGCACAGCCAGAGCCTTGAGGCCTGGATGATGCATACGCCGGGCCTGCGGCTGGCGATGCCCGCGACGGTCTCCGACGCCTACCACCTGCTGCGCGCGGCGCTGACCCAGCCCGATCCCGTCGTGTTCATCGAACACAAGGGCCTCTACACCATGAAGGGCAGCTACGACCCCGCCACGCCCGAAGGCGACTGGGGCCGTGCCGTGGTGCGGCGGGCGGGCAAGGACCTGACCATCGTGACCTATTCGCGCATGCTGCACGAGGCGATGAGCGCCGCCGCGGCGCTGGCATCGGTCGGCATCGAGGCCGAGGTGATAGACCTGCGCTGCCTCAACCCGCTCGATGACGCCACCATAATGGACTCTGTCGCCCGCACCGGACGCGCCATGGTCGTGACCGAGGCCGCACTGACCGGCTCGGTCGCCTCCGAGGTCGCGGCGCGCATCGGCGAGCAATGTTTCGACTGGCTGGAGGAACCCGTGCTGCGCATCGGCGGCGAGGATATCCCGATCCCCGTGGCCCCCGCGCTAGAACGCGCCTCGATCCCGTCGGCGGCGTTGATCGAGCAGGCGGCGCGCTGGCTTGTCCGGCGGGAGGCTCCGGCATGGGCGTGACCGAGATCACCCTGCCCCGCCTTGGCGAAACCATGGAGGAGGCCCGCGTGACCGACTGGCTGGTCGCCCCCGGCGACAGCTTCGCGCGCGGCGACATCTTGATGGAGGTCGAGACCGACAAGACCGTGGTGGAAGTGCCCGCGCTGGTGGCGGGCCGCATGGTCGATCATCTGGCCGAGGTTGGCGATCAGGTAGAGATTGGCCAGCCCATCGCCCGGATCGAGACCGAGGGAGCCGGGACGATCCCGGAAGCGCCCGTGGCCGGGACGATCCCAGAAGCGCCCGCCCCCACGCCCGAAGCGGCAAGGCCCGAGGTTTCGCCCGCCTCCCCCCCTGAACCGGCGGAGCACGTGCAGGGCACACACCGCCTGCGGGCCAGCCCGAAGGCCCGCCGCGCGGCGCGGAACGCAGGTGTCGCGCTGGACAGTGTCACTGGCACAGGTCGGCACGGCCGGATCACCGGCGCGGATGTCGAAGGAATGGCGCAGACCGCCGCAACCGACCGACCGCGTGTGCCGGTGTCGGGCGGCCATGTCGTCCATGACCATTTCGCACCGATGGGCGGCGTGGCAGGCGCGCCCGTGGTTTTGCTGCACGGTCTGTTCGCCACTGCAAGCGCCTGGCGCGACCTGCCGCGCAAGATCGCCGCGCAGGGCCACCCGGTCCTTGTCCCCGACCTGCCGGGTCATGGCGACAGCAAGATGGCCTTGGCCGATCTTGACGCGGTCTTGCGGGCGACTCGGGACTTTCTCGATGCCGTGCTGCCCGATGGCCCCGTGATCTTGGTCGGTCATTCGATGGGCGCCTATGTCGCCGCGCATCTGGCCGAGACGCTTGGCGCGCGGGTCCAGCGGCTGATCCTGCTCGCGCCTTTGGGACTTGGCGCGCGGGTCTCGCCAGATTTTCTCGAGACAATGACCGAGGCGCGGACCCCCGAGGCGCTGGCGCGCGGGCTTGCCTGGCTTGGCCCCGAGGCGGCGGGCCTGTCGGCGGCCGCGCTTGACCTCGAACTGTCGCGCGCCGGATCGGAACGCGCCACGCGGCGCATGCTGGTCGAGGCTCTGGCCGCGGGCGGGGTGCAGCAACGCGCGCTGGCCGGCAGGCTGGGACCGGTCGCCGACCGCACCGGGGCGGTGTTCGGGCTGGAAGATCGGCTGATCGACTGGCGCGATGCCGCGACATTGCCGGCCGATGTCGCCGTGCATTTCGTCAAGGATGCGGGCCATCTGCCGCAATTGACCGCCGGGGGGCTGATCCTGCGCTTGATCGGATCATGAACCGTCCCGGGGTGGCGCTGATCCGGACATCCGTTTCGGCGTTCATTCTGTGATTTCGTCCATGGCCACAATGGCCTGACTTGGCCGGAACAACGGCGCCTTTTCCACCGCCAGTTCGACAATCGAGCGCAATATTTCTGTGCATTTCCTGAACTTGCCTGCTCAGGTACCCATGGAGTTGTATTTTGCGGGTTATGCCTCAATGCTGTTCTCATAAACGGTGGGCATCACCGACAAACAAGACAGGGAGATCACAGATGTTCAAATTCGACAGACGCCAAGCCCTTTCAACGACATGCGCCTTCGCAATCGTGGCCGCCTTGGGGGCGACGGCTGCCAGCGCGCAGGACACCACGATACGCATGTGGTTCAACGGCACGCCCGAGGCGCATGGCGCGGTTCTGGAACGTCTGATCCCCGAATTCGAGGCGGCCAACCCCGGCATCACCGTGGAATACGAGATCACCGCCTGGTCAAGCTACCAGCAGCAGATCGCCACCGCCGCGGCGGGCGGCACGCTGCCCGACATCATCTTCGGCTTCTCCAACCTCGTCGCCGGCTTCGCCGAGCGCGGGCTTCTGGCGGATCATTCGCTGTATTTCGACCCGGAGGATTTCGTCCCGGCGACGGTCGATCTGACCACCTGGAACGGCACCTGGTCGATGTTGCCCACCTGGTTCTCGGCCAATGGCCTGTCGTGGCGCACCGACCTGATCGAGGCGGGTGGCAACGACGCCTCCACCCCGCCGGCGACCTGGGACGAATGGCTGGCCTGGGCCGAGGGCGCGACGGTGCGGGACGCGGCGGGCCAGATCACGCAGCTGGGCTTCTATTCCTCGTCCTTCGCCTTCAACCGGTCCAACATGTTCACCCGTCTGGTCGAGGCCAATGGCGGCGCGATGTTCTCGGAGGACGGGATGACGGCGACGATGAACAGCCCGCAGGCTGTCGAGGCGGCGGCGTTTTTCCAGACGCTCGTGCAATGCTGCGACGTTCCGCGCTCGATCGAGGCCGACAATGTGGGTCTGGGTCAGGGTCTGACGGCGATGGTCTACAACAACTTCGCCTTCCGGAACTGGCAAAACGAGTTTCCCGATCTTCTGCAATACGCAGGCCTCGGCCTGATCCCGCCGGGCCCGCAGGGCACGCCCGAGATGGCGGGCGCGGGTCTGGGCGCAAACGTGATCGCCATCACCTCGACCTCGCAAAACCCCGAGGCCGCGGCGGCGCTGCTGCAATTCCTGATCGTGGAGCCCGACAACATCGTGCAGCTTGCGGGCCTTGGCGGGTCCATCCCCGGCGCGGTCTTGCCCGAGGGGCACCCGTATCTGGAGGGCAATCCGCTGGCGCAGCGCTATCTGCAACTGGCGCTCGAGGGCGGATCGGCCGACCCGATGCACCCGAATTTCTCGGAATACGAGTCGATCCTGAATGTCTGGCTCGATGAGCTGCTGCTCAACGGCATGGACCCGCAGGAGGCGATGGACAACGCTGCGGCGGAAATCCAGTCCGAGATCATCGACCGCTCCGGCATCGGCTTCAACTGATCGGCAGGTAGGGCCGAGGGGCTGCGTCCCCCCGGCCCGATCCGCAATCGGGGGCGACATGGCGAAAACGAAACGCACCTGGTTTCAGGGAGACTGGGTGACACCGGCCGAGGCGCGCTGGGGTCTGATCCTGGTGCTGCCGGTCATGGCGCTGTTTCTCGCGCTCAAGATCGCGCCTCTGATGTATGGCGGCTACCTCAGCCTGACGCAGTATTCGCTGCTGCAACCGCCGCGCTATGTCGGGCTTGCGAATTACGAGCGTCTGTTCAACGACGCCCGCGCGCTGCAGGCGTTTCGCGTGACGCTGATCTACACAGTCGGCACGGTGGTGCCCGCCACCATCTTGTCGCTGGCCATCGCGGTCATGCTGGACACGCGCCTGCGCGGCATGGGGGTGTTCCGTACCGTCTTCTACATGCCGCAGGTGGCAAGCTGGGTCGCCATCGGAGTGGCCTGGCTTTACGTGATGAACCCGGCATTCGGCCCGTTCAACTACATCCTCAGCCTGCTGGGCATCGAGCGGCAGGGGTTTCTGGCCGATGGCGGCCAAGCCCTGCCGACGCTCATCGGCATCGGGATCTGGCGGCAGATGGGCTATTCGGTGGTGATCTTCCTGGCGGGGCTGCAAGGTGTGCCGAGCTACCTGCGCGAGGCGGCGGTGATGGATGGCGCGTCGTGGTGGCGTAGTTTCACACAAGTCACCCTGCCGATCCTGATGCCCACGACGATGTTCGTCGTCGTGACGGCGGTGATCTTCAACCTTCAGGTCTTCGATCAGGTCGTGGTGCTGACCGGCGGCGGACCGGGGCGTGCCACCACCACGGCGGTGCTGTTTTCCTACAACCAGGCCTTCACATCCTTTGCCATGGGCTATGCGGCGGCAGTGGCGGTCGTGCTGTTCGTGGCGATCATGGCGCTTTCGCTTCTGTTGCTGGGCCTGTCGGGCCAGCTCAGCAGCAAGAAGAGGTGACGAGATGAGCGATCTCGACTACGCCCCGCCGGCCATCCGCCGCACCCGCCGCACCCTGATCTATATAGCGCTGATCGCTCTGTCGGGCATCATCCTCGCGCCTTTCCTGATGATCGTGGCGCTGGCGCTGTCCAGCCCGGCCGAGGTCTTTGCCTGGCCCCCGGTCCTCATCCCCGACAATATCCAGTGGCAGAATTTCACCCGCGTCTTCGAGGTGACGAATTTCGGCCGCGCGATGCTCAACACCTTCATCATCGCGAGCGTCTCGACCATCGGCATCGTCCTCATCGACGGGCTGGCGGGCTATGCCTTTGCCAAGATGCGCTTTCCGGGGCGGCGGACGATGTTCCTGCTGATCCTCGCCACGCTGATGGTGCCGGTGCATGTCACGATCATCCCGCTCTTCATCATGTTCCGCAATTTCCCGCTGGCGGGCGGCAACGATATCTTCGGCAATGGCGGCTTCGGCATCCTCAACAGCTATCCCTCGATGATCCTGCCCTTCCTTGCCACGGCCTACGGCACCTATCTGATGACATCCTTCATGCGGATGCTGCCCGACAATCTGGTCGAGGCCGCGCGGATGGACGGCGCGCATGAATTCGCGATCTTCTGGAAGATCTACCTGCCGCTGGCCGCGCCCGCGCTGGCGGTAATCGCCATGTTCAACTTCACCGCCGTCTGGAACGAATTCCTCGTGCCGTTGGTGATGACCTCGACCGCCGACATGAAGGTGATCCAGACAGCATTGGCCGATTTCTCGGATCAGGAAACCGTGCTGTGGAACCTCCTGATGGCGGCGGTGCTGATTTCGATCCTGCCGCTCATCCTGATGTTCGTCATCGGGCAAAAACACCTTGTCCGCGGCGTCGCCGTGGGCGGAACAAAAGGGTAAGACCATGACCTTGGCCGTCGAGGCGCGCAGCCTTTGGAAAACCTATCCCGGCGATGTTCACGCCGTGAAGGGCATCGATTTCCGCATCGAGCCGGGCGAGCTGGTGGTGCTGGTCGGCGGGTCGGGTTGCGGCAAGACCACGACGCTGCGCATGGTCGCGGGGCTGGAGCGGGTGTCGCGCGGCGAGGTTCTGGTGGGCGACCGCGTGGTCAACGACCTGCACCCGGCCAAACGCGGCGTGTCCCTGGTGTTTCAGAATTTCGCGCTCTACCCGCACAAGACGGCGTTCAGGAACATCGCCTTTCCTCTCGAATCCGCGGGCGTGCCGCGCGACGAGATCACCCGCCGCGTGACCGCCGTAGCCGAGATGCTGGAGCTCGGCGCGCATCTGGACAAGACGCCCGACGGGCTTTCGGGGGGCCAGCAGCAGCGCGTCAGCCTAGGCCGCGCCATCGTGCGCGACCCCGATGTGCTGCTCCTTGACGAACCTTTATCAAACCTCGACGCGCGCTTGCGCGTGGTCATGCGGTCCGAGTTGAAACGCATCCAGCGCCGGGTCGGATCGACCGCGATCTATGTCACCCATGACCAGGTCGAGGCGATGACCATGGGCGACCGGATCGTGGTGATGGATGCGGGCCAGATCGCGCAGATGGGAACACCCGCGCAGGTCTATCTGACGCCCGCCACGCTTTATGTGGCGCAGACCATCGGCAGCCCGGCGATGAACCTGTTTGCCGGCCGCGCCAATGCGTCGGGCGGCACCCTGTCATTGTCGGGAACCGGCTGGCAGATCGCGCTGACCGGGCCGGGGGCCGAGGCACTGACCGCCCGCCTGCCCGGCCCGGATACGGCCATCACCGCGGGCCTGCGCCCCGAGGATCTGGACCTGTCCGGCCCCGGTGCGCATCTGGGCATTGGCCCCTGTATCACCGCCGAACCGCTTGGGTCGGAAACACTCTACAACATCGACATCGCGGGCATCTCTGCGCGCGTCCTGAGGCGCGAGACGGCCGTCAGCCTGCCCGAGGGGCAGACCACCCCGGTCCACCTGCGCCCCGGCGCGCGGGTGCATCTGTTCGGACCCGATGGCGCCCGGATCGGCGGCGCGGTACAAGGCGAGACCCCCGATCACCCGGTCTGGGCCCCCGACGAAAGCCTGACCTGACCCCATGCCGCAAAAACGCATTCATTTCATCCGCCACGCGCAATCGCAGCACAACGCCCGCGCGGCGCTTGTCGATGACGAGACGCCCGTGCGCCTCGATCCCGCGATGCGCGATGCCGCCCTGACGGATGTCGGCCATGCGCAGGCCCGGGCCATTGCGCCCGGCATCCGCAAGATCCCCGAGATAGAGTTGGTCGTCGTCACGCCCTTGACCCGCGCGATCCAGACCATGCGCCACGCCTTCGCCGACCATCCGGCGCCGCGCATCGTGTTGGACCTGCACCGCGAACACCAGTGGAGTTTTTGCGACATCGGCCAACCGCCTGCCGCACTTACAAAGGCCTTTCCCGACCTCGCCTTCGATCACCTTCCGGACCCATGGTGGCACGTCGAACCCGACCACCCCGGCCCCTTCGCGATAGAGACCCAAGCGATGCTGGATGCCCGCGTCGAAGCCTTTCGCGATTGGCTTGCCGAGCGGCCCGAACGCGAGATCGCCGTTGTCGGGCACGGCACCTTCCTGAACCGCATGACGGGGCACTGGTTCGACAACACGACGCGGGTCTGCATAGACCTCTAGTTGTCGCAGTGCCTGCCCCGCTTGCACCGGGGCCGGGAGCGGCTGAGAAATGTGGACGGAAGAAAGGGCAGCCACATGTCGCCCCGATCCTTGGCTGGATGAATGACCAAGATAAAAAAATGACAAATCCCCCGCAATTGCCTGTGCGAGGTTGCTATTCGCAACGTTTCAGTCTACGCCGCATTGCAGCGAACATGGACCCGGGCTTGAACCGGGTGGCTCTTCCGGCCGCCGATCCGCCGGACAACCACACAAAATAGTGCTCTTGCACACCGATCTGGCGCAAGCCGCGCAGGACCGGTATCGGACAACATTTTCATGATCTCACTCGATGCTTACCGCAGCCAGTGGCTCGGCAACATTCGCGGCGACCTGCTCGCCGGACTCGTAGTCGCGTTGGCCCTCATCCCCGAGGCCATCGCCTTCTCCATCATCGCGGGCGTGGACCCCAAGGTCGGCCTCTATGCCTCCTTCTCGATCGCTGTCATCATCGCGATCACCGTAACCCTTCGGTGGGGGCCGTCTGACGGGGCGCTGGAGGCGGTGATAAGTCCGACGTTATGGTCGACGTTAAGTTCACACCCCAGATCGAGATCCTGTCTGCCGAGGATGGGCCGCGGCGTCGGCACTGGAGCGACGCGGACAAGATCCGGGTGGTCGAGGAAAGCCATCGGGGACATCGGCAGGTCTCAGCGACGGCGCGGCGGCATGGCATCTGCCGTTCGCTTCTGACCGTCTGGCGACGACAGTATCGGAACGGTGAACTCGCATCGGAGATCGGCTCCGCTTTCATGCAGGTTCAGGTGCCCCCGGAGATGGACACGCCGCCGCGTCAGCTGGCCCCCAATGTCCAGCTCGAGATCCTCCTGCGGAACGGACGGCGCTTGCTCGTGTCCTCGTCGGTGGACCCGGACGCATTGGCCAAGCTGCTTCCGGTCCTCGAAGGCAAATGATCGGCTTCCCGGCGGGGGTGCGCGTCTGGATCGCTGGCGGGGTGACCGACATGCGGCGCGGGATGAACACGCTGGCGCTGACGGTCCAGCAGGGGCTCGGGCGCGATCCGCATGCCGGAGAGATCTTCTGCTTTCGCGGCCGCAAGGGCGATCTGGTCAAGCTGCTCTGGCACGATGGCGTCGGCATGTCGCTCTACACGAAGCGTCTCGAGGCTGGAAAGTTCATCTGGCCGACCAGCGGCAGCGGTGAGGCTGTGCAGATCTCGGCAGCCCAGCTCGGGTATCTCCTGGAGGGGATCGACTGGCGCAATCCGCGCTGGACGCAGCGTCCTACGAAGGCGGGATAAAAGCCCGCGAAAGCCCATATTTTGTTGGGCATTCTATCCGTTCAGGATATGCTCCGGGCATGTCCGATACCGCCTCCGAGATTGCCCGATTGCGCGCCGCTCTCGCGGCGTCGGAGGCCCGTGCCGAGGCCGCCGAAAGCGAGCTGGCGCAGGCCCGGGCGGTCGTCTCGACCTCCGAGGCCATGATCAAGCACCTCAAGCTCGAGATCGCCAGGCTCCGGCGCGACCACTACGGCCACAGCGCCGAACGCCGTGCCCGCCTGATCGACCAGATGGAGATGCAGCTCGAGGAACTCGAGGCCGCCGCCACCGAGGACGAGATCGCCGCCGGGAAGGCGAAGACCACGGCGGTCGCCGGGTTCGAGCGCCGCCGCCCGGCGCGCAAGCCGTTCCCCGATCACCTGCCACGTGAGCGGGTGGTGATCGAGGCTCCGACAGCGTGCTCCTGCTGTGGCTCGGACCGCATCGTGAAGATGGGCGAAGACATTACCGAGACGCTCGAGGTCATCCCCCGGCAGTGGAAGGTGATCCAGACGGTGCGTGAGAAGTTCACCTGCCGGGCCTGCGAGAAGATCAGCCAGCCGCCAGCGCCCTTCCATCCCACGCCGCGGGGATGGGCTGGGCCGAACCTGCTGGCGATGGTTCTGTTCGAGAAGTTCGGGCAGCATCAGCCCCTGAACCGTCAGGCCGAGCGCTATGCAAAGGAAGGCGTCGATCTCAGCCTCTCGACGCTGGCCGACCAGGTCGGGGCCTGTGCCGCGGCTCTGGCACCGATGCACGCTCTGATCTGGAACCATGTTCTGGCGGCCGAGCGCCTCCACGGCGACGACACAACGGTCCCCCTCCTCGCGAAGGGAGGAACCCAGACGGCCCGGCTCTGGACCTATGTCCGCGACGACCGGCCCTTTGGCGGCGGCGCGCCACCGGCCGCGCTGTTCCACTTCTCGCGCGACAGGGAGATGGCCCATCCGAACCGGCATCTTGCCGGGTGGCAGGGTGTTCTCCAGGCCGATGCCTATGGAGGCTACAACGATCTTTATCGCGGCGATCGTGATCCTGGACCCGTGCTGAGCGCCCTGTGCTGGAGCCATGGCCGACGGAAGTTCTTCGAGCTTGCCGACATCAAGGAAAATGCCCGCCAGAAGAAGCCCGCGCACGACATATCGCCTGTCGCGCTGGAAGCCGTGAAGAAGATCGACGCCATCTTCGACATCGAGCGCCAGATCAACGGGTTGGACATCGCCAGCCGGCTCGATGCCCGGCACCGGCTGGTCCGTCCCCTGGTCGAGAATCTGCACGACTGGATGCGGGCAGAACAGGGAACCATGTCGAAGCACAACCCGGTCGCGAAGGCGATCACCTACATGTTCAAGAAGGACCGGTGGGCCGCCTTCACGCTCTTCCTTGAGGATGGGCGCATCTGCCTGACAAACAACGCGGCGGAACGGGCCCTGCGCGGCGTCGCACTCGGCCGAAAATCCTGGCTCTTTGCCGGATCCGAGCGCGGCGGAGACCGCGCTGCCTTCATGTATTCTCTGATCGTCACGGCCAAGATGAACGACATCGACCCACAGGCTTGGCTCGCCGACGTCCTTGCCAAGCTCCCCAACACAACGGCTTCACGCGTGCAGGACCTTCTGCCGTGGACGTGGCAGCCATCGGAGCGCCAACTCGCTGCATGACCGCGGCCTACGCCGGATGCTTACTCTGGATCGCGGCATCGCTATAGTCAGGCTGTCGGCCACGCTTACCGGTCGGCGC